>CAYGXB010000281.1:0-4371 GCA_964353605.1 uncultured Bacteriovoracaceae bacterium | reverse complement strand
ACACGCACACACAACGGTTACAACAAGTGCAATTCCGTGACCGGAATTACGGCAGCGCTGTTCGGCGATTACAAGGGCTGTTCAATGGGACCTGCGCAGAGGATAGAATCCGTGCTGTCATAGAGCACGGCGAGTTGGCCTGGGGCGACGAGTCCGGAAAACTCGACCCAGAGACCTTCCGGGACGGGATGCACGGTTGCAGGTATAGGTTCCTGTTTGTATCTGACCCTTATTTTGGCCTTGATGGGGGCATCAAGGGACGGGATTCTCATAAAGTTTACCTGCCGTATAGAAAAGCCCCTGCGCGGCCATGCGGATCGGTCGCCGATGGTGATGGTGTTCTTGTTCACATCGACGGCGAGTACGTACATCCGCCGGCCGAAGCCCATGCTCAGACCCTTGCGCTGACCGATAGTATAGGCAATAGCGCCGCGGTGGGTGCCGATGGGGCGTCCCTGTATGTCGAGAATAGGTCCGGGTCTCGGCATGAAGCCGGTGAGCTTCTGAATGAAGGCCACATAGTCTCCGCGAATGAAGCACACGTCCTGGGATGATGCCCTGGATTGGCTATCGATGCCTGTTGATCTGACCAGTTCTTCGGCTTGGAGACGGGTCATGTCGCCCAAGGGGAAGCAGGCGTGCTTCAGCGCGTCCTGGGTTATGAGGCCGAGGAAGTACTCCTGGGAGTTCTTCCAGCCGGTTCTAGTGAGGAAGACCCTGTCCCCCGAGAAACCTTTCTTCACATAATGGCCGGTGGCTAGGGTATCTGCCCCGAGGGCCTTGGCTTTGTGGAGGAGCTCTCCGAATTTCATATCGCGATTGCAGATGGAGCAAGGGTTCGGGGTGCGGCTTGCGAGGTAGGCGGCGCAGAAATAATCCTTTATCGCGAAGAATTCATTCCTGAGATCGATCATATGGTAGGGGATGCCGAGCCTGGTGCACAGTCTCGCAGCGAAGGTGATGTCCTCCTTCTTTGGGAGGTCATCTCCCAGGCGCATGGTGACACCCATGATGCGCTCGCCCTGCGCATGAAGCAGTACAGCGGCGGCGGCAGAGTCGATGCCGCCGGAGAGCGCCACGGCAATCATGATCTCAACTCCCCTTGAGATCAGGTGTGGTCAGGGGGATCGAAAACTGGGTTTGTCGTGCCATTAGCCCTCTTTGCTGCGGGGTTTGACGATGAGCTCCATGCCGACGACGTTTTCCACATCGACGAGATCGCCTTGTTTGATCGATGACGGACCCTTGGCATTCCAGTATTCGCCGTGGGCGAAGACCTTCCCCGTGCCGTCCTCATTCCAGGTATACACGCGGGCCTTTTCGCCGATGAGGGCAGGGACGCCTGTCGTTGGCGCCACCCGGTGAACCTTGATCACGAGGTAGACACACAGGATGAAGAAAGCGGCAAAAAACAGGGTTACGGGCAGGATGACGCCCAGAGAGATCTGGGCGTAGAGCCCAGGTGTCCTGAAAAGCAGGAGGGAACCCAGGACCATGGATACGACCCCTCCAACAGTCAGAAGTCCGTAGCTCGGCACCTTGATCTCGGCGATGAACAGGATGGTGGCGAGGATGATGAGTGCGACGCCGGCATAGTTCACGGTCAGCGTCTGGAAGGCAAAGAAGGCGAGGATGAGGGCTATGCCGCCGACTATGCCCGGCAGGATGGTTCCGGGGCTGGAGAGTTCGAAGTATATGCCGGCAAGCCCGATGAGCATGAGGATGTAGGCCACATTGGGGTTGGCGATGGTGGAAAGGAGTCGGCTGCGAAAATCCATTGGTCTATAGGTAATGTTTGCTGCTTTGGTATGGAGTTTGAACACGGTGGTATTCTTCTTGATCTGGCGCCCATCGAGCTTGACGAGAAGGTCGTCCAGGCTGTCGGCAATGAGATCGATCACATGCTTTTCGAGGGCCTCGCTCGCAGGGGTGGAGATGCTCTTGCGCACCGCGTCTTCAGCCCATTTTTCGTTCCGGCCGCGTTCCCGGGCGATGCTCCGGGCATAGGCCACCGCGTCATTGGTGACCTTTTCCATCATGGTCTTGCCCTCCTTTTCATCTCCCCCTCCGCCTCCCCCGATGCCCACGGGATGCGCGGCGCCGAGATTGGTGCCCGGAGCCATGGCGGCGATATCGGAAGCCAGGCAGATGAGAGCGCCGGCCGAGGCGGCCCGGGCTCCCTTGGGGGCGACATACACGATGACCGGAATATTCGCGTTCATCTCCTTCTGGATGATGTCACGCATGGAGGAGTCGAGTCCACCCGGGGTATCGAGGCGAATGACAATGGCCTGGGCCCCCTCCTTGACCGCCTTGTCGATGTTTTCACCGATGTAGGAGGCCACCGGCGGGGTGATGGTGTCCTTCACATCGAGGATGATGATACTGCCCGCGCTCGCCGCCGCAGGTAAGAGCAGGAGTAAAAGAATGGCGGCGATTAGGATGTACGCTGAACCGGAAGACCTAAGCATGTCATGACCTTTTTGATATCTTCCCATGTTTCCCTCTTCTTCGATGGATTCTGGAGCAGATAGCTCGGATGATACGTCGGCATGAGAGGGATATCCAGAAAGGAAAAGAAATTGCCCCGGAGTGCGCTGATCGCCGTAGTGGTGTTCAGCAGGTTCTGGGCGGATATCCTTCCTAAAGCTACTATTATCTGCGGCTTGACGGCGGCTATCTGTCTCTTGAGAAAGCCGATGCACTTTTCCACCTCGTCGGGAAGCGGATCCCTGTTCCCAGGTGGTCGGCACTTCAGGATGTTGGCTATGTAGACCTCTTCACGTTTCAGCCCCATCCCCCCTTCAATGATATCGGTCAGAAGCTTCCCCGCCGGTCCGACGAACGGCCTCCCCGTCTCATCTTCAACAGCCCCCGGGGCCTCGCCGATGAACATGATGCGCGCTTGGGGGTTGCCCTCGCCAAAGACGAGATTGTTTCTCGATTGGGCCAAGCCGCACCGGGTGCATGCACCGATATCGCGTCGGAGGGCATCGAGTTCATCGATCTGCACGGGTTCGTACCCGATAGGGGGCATGATCAGGAAGTCTCCGGCCCAGAGCGCTTCATTCTTGAGGATCTGGAGAATCTGTTCCGTCACAGCCTTTCTCTTACCAGATCAAGGATGTTGTGTGCAAGGTCGGTCTTTTCCACCTGCTCGAAGTTGTTCAAAGCACCGGATGATGCGATGATTGCGCCGCTGTTTGTATCCGAGGCGAAACCGCTGTCTTCCACTCCCACCTGGTTGGCCACGATCAGGTCAAGCCCTTTGCGCCGCATCTTGTCCCTGGCGTTTTTCAGGAGGTCATTTGTTTCGGCGGCAAAGCCGACGAAGACCTTCTTGCCTTTGCGCGGCTTTATGGTGGCAAGGATGTCCAGGCTCGGTTTCAGTTCGAGCTGAGAGAGCCGTGCATCGCCCTTCTTGATTTTCCGGGCCCGGTAGTGTTTGGGGAGGTAGTCTGCCACCGCGGCGGCCATGATGAGCACATCGGCCTCCGCGAGGTTCGCCTCGACCGCCGTGAGCATATCGGAGGAAGATCTGACGTGGATGACAGTAGCCCAAGGAGCATAGGGCTGATTGACAGGACCGCTCACCACCTTCACCTCCGCGCCCCGCAAGCAGGCCGCTTCGGCAAGAGCCGCCCCCATCTTCCCGGTAGAACGGTTCGTGATATACCTGACCGGATCGATGTCCTCGCAGGTCGGACCGCAGGTGATGAGAATCTTGAGGTCCTTGAGATCATGCTTGAACAAGAGCCTTCTCACTTCGTCCACGATGCGATCGGGTTCCGGGAGCCTGCCCTTTCCTTCCCATCCGCAAGCCAGCAGGCCCTTTTCGGGCTCCAGGATATGGATCCCGCGTGCGGCTAGGGTCCTGAGGTTGTCCCGGGTCGCTTCGTTTTCGTACATGTTCACGTTCATCGAAGGGCAGACGAGCACGGGAGCCTTGGTGGCCAGGACCGTGCAGGAGATAAGGTCATCGGCTATGCCATGAGCCAGCCTGGCGATACAGTTGGCCGTGGCAGGGGCGATGAGGATGCAGTCGGCCCGGTCGGCCAGTGCGATGTGTTCAATCTGATACTTTTGCTGGAAGTCGATGGGGAACATCCGGGTATAGACCGCTCTTCCGGTGAGGCTCTGCAGGGCGAGCGGGGTAACGAAGTGCTGAGCGGCCTCAGTTAGGAGGCAGTCTACCTGGAAGCCCTGCGACATCAGACCCCTGACAATGAGCGGGGCCTTGTAGGCGGCGATGCCGCCGGAGATACCGAAGACGACGGCCTTGCCCTTTAATGGGGCTTGAGCTGTGTCACCCATATTTCCACCTTTGTATCCATGGGATTCTCCATGATGTGGACGGATGAGAACTTATCG
>CAYGXB010000280.1:0-4375 GCA_964353605.1 uncultured Bacteriovoracaceae bacterium | reverse complement strand
GAAACATCTTAACAATGCCTTCAACCTCGGCCTGGTCCTGATTGAGAAGGTGAAATCCCCCCATGACTAAGAGCGTATCCCCTTTTACAACCTCTTTTGATTTATTCACAATCTCGATAATCCCGGGGTGGGCGCAGCCGGTGAGCACGACCGAACCTTTTTCTGTTTGAATCACGAGGGATTGCTCAAAGAGCATAGTGCCCATCATGCCGGTGGAATACACATCCCGGCAGATAGATTGCGGCTTCGTGACAGCAATGACCTTGGGATCAAACCCGCTGATGCTCTCAGTGAAATCCGTCTTCTTCAAAAAAGACCTCGGGACATAGAGCGTTACCTGCGGATTCTGTTTCAGGATGGCGTTAAGCCCTCCCAGATGATCCTTGTGGATATGCGATACCACGACGATGTCTATCTGCTTGGGGTTGATGCCCAGCTTCTCCAGGTTATCCATTAAAATGCCACCATTTTCCCCTGTGTCGAAGAGGATGGTCTTTTCCGTGCCTCTGATCAGGCAGGAGAACCCCTGATTGGTCTTGAGCCCTTTTTGAAAACCCAGGTTGTCGTAGACGTCTAGGATAGTTATCGGGCCATCCGCCCAAAGCAGACAGGCATAGAGGAAGATCCCCATGAACAGGAAAAGTGTGGCTGCCTTCTTTGACATCATGCCTCCTGATGCAACTGATTATACTACATGGGGAGCGTAGCGTTTATATTTTTATTGCAATTTTTTTTGGGAAGACAAGACAAAATCGTCTTTGACCCCAAATTCAGCTCATTTTATCGGAAAATAAATCTGCCCCCTTTATCTCCAAGTCCAGGCACCTTTTCTCCTTCAATATGGCAGCACATCCTGCAGAGAGGGTGAAATAAAATGCTCAATCCTCTTTCGGAAACCAGGGAATGAAGATGCTCGTTCGCTTTTTATAGTCAGCGAAGGCCGGATTTTTTTCCATGAGTTTTTCCGTCATAGGGATCCCCGAAACAAAGAGGATCATGAAGGTGATCGTCAGGGGTCCGATGATGGAAATCCATCCCCGAGTTACCGACAGGGCCAGGACATAAAGGCCCCACCACATCGTGACCTCGCCGAAGTAGTTGGGATGCCTGGAATAACGCCAGAGACCCCGATCTATGATTTTCCCCCGGTTGCCCGGGTCCTTTATGAACCGGTCCAGTTGCCAGTCCGAAAGGGACTCGAAGCAAAATCCCAGCACCCACAGGAACACACCCAAAAAGTCCAAAAGACCCGAATTTCCGGAGTCATAAGTATTGATGACGAGCACGGGGGAAACGTTCAGAAGCAGTATGCATCCCTGGAGGATGAAGACCTGGAGATAACTCCGGATGATAAAAGACTTACCCCATTTTTCCCGCCACTGCCGGTATCGCACGTCTTCCCCTTTGCCCCTGTTGCGCAGATAAATCCTGACGGAGAGCCTGAGCCCCCAGATGAACACCAGCAGGCTGGCTATCAGTTGCCGCGGGGTAAAAGAACCGTCCAGAAAAAGCGTGGACCAGGCGACGAGTATAAATCCCAGACCCCAGGCCACATCGGCAATACTGTTGTCCTGCCGTTGCATGGCGAAAAGGAAGAGCGCGGTCATGTAAAAAAACAGGATGAGGGCCGCTGCCCATACGGTATTGACCAGTTCCATAATATCACCTCACCATTGAAGAGCCCGGCCAGATGTCAGGCTGTGCACTGCGAATAATTTTGCGTTCGAGATCCTGTATAGCGTTCGATACCGTTCTGGATGACGGCCCGGACCTTGAGGATCAGGCTGTCCAGATTCCCTTCGTCGTATCCCTCCCCGGATACAGGTTCGTGAATGACCAGTGTGGCGCGGCCGGGAAAAAGATTCAACGTCCCGAGCGGCAGGATATATCGCGTGTCGACAATGGATACCGGCAGCAGGGGGATGCCCAGGTCCAGGGACATGACAAAGGCCCCCTTCTTGAACTCCTGCAGATTCCCGTCATGGCTTCTCGTGCCTTCGGGAAACATGATCAAGGAAACCCCGTTTACCAGTATTTTCCTGGCTTCCTTAAGGCTCTCATAGGCCCCTTTCTTATTGCTCCGATCGATGTAAATATTGCCTCCCAGCTTGCCGGCGAGGCCGAATAGCGGGATCTTGCGCAGTTCCTTCTTCATGACCCAGCGGGTGTCGATTCCCAGAAAACCCCATAGCACAAAGATATCGAAGGAACTCTGGTGGTTTGCCACGACCACATAGGATTGCTTTTCGATGATATTTTCCCGGCCGACGACGGTCACCTGCATGGGCGTCATGAAGCTGTTGAAACGCGCCCATCCCCCGCCGGCAATGCGATTGGCGACGTCCGGACCGAACAGGAAAAGAATGCAGATGCCCAGGGTAATGAATAAAACGGTGGAGAGGACAAATAATGGTAGAAATATCAACCACTTGTAAGGCTGATAGAGGATATGGAGGAATGTTCCTTTCATCAAGCCGCGCCTGTCTCAGGAACTTCGTGTCTCATTGCATTATCCATCTGCCCATGAAGAAGCTTGCAGCCGCGACGCTCGCTGTCAGTGCCATGCCCCAGATGATATCCATGAATACGACATTGACTGGCCAGCCCCGCAGCGTAGCCAGGTTGGAGAGGTCGTAGGTGGCATAGGCGAAAAAACCGAACAGTCCGCCCATCACGACCGCCTGTCGCAGTGAATTTTTCTCCAGGGCCGGCAAGGTTGCAAAGATCAGGATACCGACAATATAGAGGAGATAGAAAATCAAGGCGGCGGCCCAGTTGATGTCCGGCCTAAGGAGATGACCCAGGTTGTTGCGATAAAAACTCTTCGCCACGATTCCGAGCCAGATCATGTCGATCCCGAAAAATACGGGTACCGTCAGGATATAGAGATAGATGACTTTCATTATGCTTTCCCCCCTTCCTTCAACGATTGCGCAACGGAGATCAAGGTATCAGGTCTTGATCTTTGAATATCTTGGTCAAATTCACAGATCAAGACCTGACACCTATCTCTTTCTTCGCTGCCGTCTCCTCTATTATCTTATCAATCTCCTTATCTAGCAGAGCCTTCCGATACTTAACAGGAAACACAATATGATAGTGAATCTGCCATGCACAATGATATCCCTTCCTTACTCCACCTTCCCCCATCCCCTATGCCTATCATAAGGACACCACCGCAGCAAGCTGCGGGGAATTGGCAAGTTAAACTCCTTTTATGTATCCATTTTCTTTAAACCAATTGACTGCTTTCTCAATGGATGTTCTGATGGGTGTCTGCGGAAAATGCAGTTCTTTGACGGCCTTAGAACAATTAAAGTATAAGTATTTGCTGCCTGACCGCACCATTGGTGCCGTGAGAACCGGCGGCTTCTTGGTAATAGTAGAAACAAATTGGTATCCATATCCGATCAAAAGGGCCAAGGAATAAGGTATCTTCATTTTCGGCGGTTCAACCCCGGCAACTTTCCCTATTAGTTCAAAATAGTCTTTAATGGGCAAATTTTCATTGCCCAGAATATACCTTTCTCCGATTCTACCCTTCTGAGCTGCCAAAATATGTCCTCGCGCTACGTCTTCAACATCCACAAGATTTATACCCCCCTCTATATATCCCGGCATTTTCTTTTCGATGACATCGATTATCATTTTGCCTGTAGGAGTCGGTTTAATGTCTCGGACGCCAATAGGACCAGCCGGGTTTACAATGACCAATGGCAGCCCCTTCTCACAGAACTTTTTAGCCTCAACTTCTCCAAGGTGCTTTGACCTGATATAATGGTCACCCGTGTCCCAGAGATTAAACTCAACATCCTCATTAGCCGGATGATCGGCTCCATAGAAGCCAACGGCTCCAACGGTGCTGGTATAAACTACTTTCTCCACCCCTTGCTCCAAGGCGGCATTTAAGGCAATTTTGGTGCCCTCGACATTGATGTCATAAAAAATTTTACTATCTGGTGCCCAGAAAGCATACAAGGCTGCCGTTTGATAGAAAGTATCACAACCTTTCAGTGCCGATTTAACGGATGCGCCGTCCCGAATATCACCATAGACTCTTTCCACATCCAGACCATCAATGTTTCTGGTGTCGCTCTTTTCTCTCACCAGAACTTTAACTTCTAAACCATCCTTCATGAGCTCTCTAACCAAGCTTGACCCGATAAAGCCAGTAGCACCTGTGACTAATTTCTTCATTTTGTCCCTCCTTTTAATTATGTGAGGCTGTGAATATTTAATTATTTTTGTCTGACCCCAAGTTTTCCCGAGGCTGGCAGAGCCGCAGACAGGCCCGTCTTGTATCGTTCATGACCAAATTATTGAGGTTCTTCACACGGAAGCGTACTTTTCGCTCATGATGTACATGTACCCCTCG
>CAYGXB010000279.1:0-4402 GCA_964353605.1 uncultured Bacteriovoracaceae bacterium | reverse complement strand
TCATCTGCACATTTGACCCCCCGCATCAGGGACCCGATATGTTCCGTGAAGACAAGTTTATTTTCCCTGTCTAACACGTCAAATCTCAGAACCACGAGGGTTCCGGAGCGATGCGGCAGGATCGCCGACACCTTGCCCCTGATCAGGAGATGATCTCCCGGCCTGATGGGCCGGTAAAATGAGAGGTCCTCCGTGTAATGGACCTGGGTGAGAATGATCTCTTGGGGGAAGTCTGGTGCCTCGATGAAATCCAATATCCTCTCTGAGATGGGCCAGGTGACGGCGACTGCGAACATGGGAGGTGCAATGATGCCTTCCGGCCTTTCGTCGTCGAAATAGAGGGCTTGATCATCACCGGTTGCCGCGGCATAATTCATGGTCTGGCGCCAGGTGATTTCACTTGCCAGGGTCTTGAGAGACATGCCGACGAACTTCGAACTGATCTCCATGGTTTGGCCTTTGAAATATTTTCATGAATATGCCAGATCGCAGCAAGCATTGCAATACCATGCTGTTTCGGATCGTCTGTGGTTCTTTCCCCTAAGGGTGTTGATGGCAATGACGAGCGAGCGCCGATCTCGGCAGCGAGATGGACGAACTCGCCGCCTACCCGTGTCTTCTCGCTCAGGACGAAAAACCATGCATGCGTACGCACGCCGGGACGCCTTTTGCCGCACGCTCTATCATGCCAATCCGGGCAACGCCCTAGCCGATGTGGAAAAAGACTCGGCGAAAGACTAAATCCCCCTTGAGATTGGGGGGAATTCAGATTTCAAACTACGGGCGCACAGGGGGATTTGCATTGACATGCACACGCTCTTGGCCATAATGGAAAAAGGTGAGGCATTCCTCACGGCATGGAAATGCGAAGGAGGTTTCCATGAAGGTTCTTCTCAAAGCCCTGAAGTACATGGGGATATCCTTGCTCGTCTTGATCCTGGCGATCGGTGCTGTTCTCCTCTACCTGTGGCTCAGGCCGAATGCGGCATTCATCAATCCAGAGCTCCAGATGGAAACCTGGGATGCGGTCAAGGACGGCATGCACAACTCGAACACCCACATGATCTTCTGGAAGAACGAATTCTGGCTCGTGCACGCCAACTCGCCCTACCACTTCGCCACCCCCAAATGCAAACTCATGGTATGGCATTCCCCCGATGCCCGGCAATGGCAGAAGGCCACCGAAGTGCGCGTCCCTGGCGAGGATATTCGTGACCCCAAGTTCGCCGTCATCAAGGACAAGCTCATCCTCTATGTCCTCAAGAGCATCCGCTTCGAGGCTGAGCCCTACCGCACGGCCTACACCGCAACCACGGACGGCACCACGTGGGCCCCACTCAAGGACATCATGGACCAGGACGGCTGGCTGTTTTGGAACCCCAAGTCAACCAACGGCACAACCTGGTATGTCCCTGTCTACTGGTACGAACATGGCAAATCGGCCCTGCTCACCTCCGCGGACGGAGAACGCTGGACCCTCGTCTCCATCATCCACAACGGCCGCAACGAGCAGACCGGCTTCAACGACCGCAACGACGAGACCGACATCGAGTTCCTGCCCGACAGCCGCATGATCAGCACCCAGCGCATGGAGGGCTCTGACAGCTACTTCGGCGACAAGACCGCCTGCACCAATCTCACCATCGCCAGTCCCCCCTATACCTCCTGGACCGAGCTCGGCAAAGACTACACCACCCGGCTCGATGGCCCGGCGCTCTTCTCCTACCAAGGCCGCGTCTACGCCGTCGGCCGCTCCAACCCCTACAAGCCTGGACCCGGCAACTACTACGGGAGCATCTTCGCCAAGAAACGCACTTCCCTCTTCCTCGTCACCCAAAAGGGCCTCGTCTATCTTTCCGACCTCCCCAGCGCCGGCGATACCGCCTACGTGGGCGTGGTCATTCGCGGTGAGGACGCCTACATCAGCTATTACACGAGCGATGTCACCAAAGACTGGCCCTGGCTCATGGGCATGGTAAAGGCGAGCGAGATCCGCATCGCCAAAATATCGCTTCCCAGCCTGGAAAAGCTCGCCCTCAAGACCCTCGCGGACTATGATCGACATAATAAATACCAGTTCTTTCCAGCCACCTATTGAGACCCAGGCATGCCCTGGGAAGGCAAGATGAGCTGTGCCGGTTTATAGAGACTGTATAAACCGGAACGCCCCAAAAGGGTAAAAGGAGGGAACCTGTTGAAATGAAAGGCATTGGACGAATGAAGAAGCAAAACCTGCAACGTATTATACTGAAGGAAACAGCTCTGTTTACAGAATTATACAAACTGTATAAACACGTTGGGTGCAAATTGACTAAGTCCAACTGATGAGTTGGAGAAGGAGGCTAAGTCTGTATGCTCTGGGGGAAACATGATTCGTATTCGGAAGAACCATTCGAACGCGAAGCGGACCTCGAAGCTGCCATACTTGAGGTGACTGAGGCCCTCTTTGGCAAGACTCGTATATACCTGGAGGCCAAAAAGAAGATCGGAGCCAAATCCAAGATTAGAAACATCCCAGATGGTTACCTCCTCGATCTCTCCAGTGCTCGTGAACCGAGACTGTTTGTTGTCGAAAACGAATTAGCGAGTCACGATCCCCTCAAACACATAGCTGTCCAGATTTTAGAGTTTTCCCTGTCGTTTGAAACATCCCCGCACTTATTGAAGAACATTGTGAAAGAGGCATTGGTCGCACAACCTCAGGAACTGCAGAAGTGCGAGGCCTATGTGTCTGCGAACAGCTTTGATAACATCGATGTCTTACTCGAGCGTATAATCTATGGGGAAGACAGATTCAATGCGCTGGTGATAATGGACGACTTGACAGACGAGCTCGAAAAAGTCCTGATCAGCCGCTTTCAATTTCCCGTAGAAATACTTACTCTGAAGCGTTATCGAAACATCGATGGACACCGCCTGTACCAATTCACACCTTTCCTCCAAGACGTGATCACTTCAGTGGAAAGAATGGGGCTGCCACAGCTGGATCCAGCAGAAATAGACACCATCGTTGTGCCAGCAAGAGAAGATGGTTTTGCCGAGGTCTTTTTAGGTGAGAAATGCTGGTACGCGATACGCATCCATAGCAGCATGATACCGAGGATCAGAAACATCGCAGCGTATCAAGTAGCTCCCGAGTCAGCTATTACCCACATAGCATCTGTTGCCTCGATCGAACAATGGAAGGACTCAAGTAAGTACGTGGTCAATTTTGCAGCTCCAGCCGAGAAGATAGGTCCCATTAGGCTGGTACCTAAAGGTTCAGTGAAGGCACCTCAGTCGCCCCGGTACACTGCCAGAGCTCGGTTGGCAGTTGCGAAGACACTCGATGATGCATTTTGACACATAACAAGTCACTCAAGCCAAACTAGCCGACTCTGAGGCCTACCGCCAGGCTGCATACCGCATGGGTGACGTGGCGATAAGCCATCTGATGAAAGGAGAGGAAAATGCATTTCAAATCGGAGAACGACCTCTACGAGCCTATCAGGAAGTGGCTCACAAAGCATATGGGCTACTACACCGGCGGCGACGTCTTCTATATGGGAGGCTCAAAGTCGGGCACGAAACGTTACTACACCAAAACCGGAATTCGTGAGCTTCAAGCCGATGTGGTGGGGGTCAAGTTCTCTGGCAACCGGGTTCATTCGGAGATCGAAATCTGCGTCGTCGAGGTCAAGCTGGCCGACTCCATCACGAGACAACACATCAATCAGGCTTATGGCTACACATCAATGGCCCATTCAGTAATCCTTGCCTCGCCGGCCCAGGTCGACAAAGACAGTCAGCATATATTGCGCGCACTGGGTCTTGGGTATCTTCAGGTCATGGCTCGGAGAATGAAACTTGTCGAGAGTCCTACACCTAGGGTCCCCCCGGACAGGGAGTTTCTTCACCTATTGGAGAATCTCTGGATTGGCAGGTGTGCTCTCTGTCAGTGCTACTTCCCGCTCTGGAGAAAATGGAGTCAGGCAGGCAAGACCTACCAGGTCCTCGAAAGGCCCTACTTTCCAACCGAGAACCCAAACAGTGACTTCACCACCTATGACAAGCAGGATGTGCCGAAGAACCAATTCCTCAAGCGATACCTCTGTTGGTATTGCATGAAGGACATTAAGCACTGGACGGGAGCGGCCTGATAAAATATTGAATAGGAAAATCCATGATTCTATCGTATCAAGAATTCCTATCTCAGGCTGATAACTGCGATGGCAATAGAAATAAAGAAAGAAGTGGTGTCAGGCCTCGACATTTGACAATTATATTTTGAAATTGTCAATTGCCGATGCCTGACACTAAATAGTTCAGTAAATGCCATCAAGGCACAAAGGAGGTTAAAACATGGCTCAGTCTAAATCATTAAGAACCTTGGCGGTTGTTTTCTTTATAAGCGGTTTATACG
>CAYGXB010000278.1:0-4429 GCA_964353605.1 uncultured Bacteriovoracaceae bacterium | reverse complement strand
CATCATTTACCCTGCTGCCGTATATATACATGTTTATCCCCCTCCCCCCCCTCTTTTCAATTTACCTCAGGAGGAGATTGTATCTCTGGGGGCCAAGTGTACAATCTACAAGAGGCAACTCCCTAGTGACTCTCCTATTGCAGGTTGATGAGGTACTTGGCAACCACGGATGAAAAAGAGCACGGTGCGGTCAATCCCTGGTTTAACAAACGGAGGGTATCCAAATCAGACTTCCAGGCAACATCACCAGGTGCTATAAAGCCAACGCTGTCCGGCTCGTAGGTTACATAAAGTTTATTATCCTTAAAATAGTAATGATCCCTGCTCACCTCTGTAGGGTAAGGATGCATCAAAGGCGGGATATCGCTGGGCTTGAACCAGAGCTTGATTTCTCGTTCAGCTTCACTGCTGAAAGCGGAGGTGTGAATGAGATTATCCAGGCGATCGCTGATCACATTTCCTGCGGCATCCTTGATGGGGACTACCGTACCCAGGGCGCGAATGGATCCTGGCTTTTGGTCTCGGGCAATATGGGGGTTTGTCGGGCCTGCAATATCGCGGATTTTTGCAATGGCTTCCGCCCCTTGATAGACAAAGGCGATCACCCTCCGTTTCCAGGGATCGTTGGGATAATGGATGCTTCCCATAATGTACTCCAGCAGCGAAGAAAAAAAAGGTTTCCCGCGATGCTCGGCATAATGTTCCTCGGCAAGCATCTTACTGACATGAACGATCTTCGCTCCGGCGAAGCGCAGGCCTGTGTGAAATTCGGAAAGTTGAGAAAGCACATATCCTGTCAATGAATTCTTGAGTGCGTCCGGTTTAATAAGCACAAGCGTTTGTTCGAGTTCATTGCTGTCCATACGAAATCTCCTCTACCTCATCACTCTGTTCCTTTCAAATACACTATCTTCCCGCAAAGCATACTTTCGGATAAAGTATTCAATAGATCTTTAGCGACAGACACTATATCTCAAGGAAAAGGGTTGTCAAGGCATTATGAAGAATGAGGCATTATGAAGAATGATTGTGGGTCTACCTACAGTCATGGGCGACTCCTAAAAAGCTGAATCCTGCCCTTCCTGGCCAAAGGTTCACAGGAATGGACCGCTGCCCTTCGTTTCGCCAGGAGCGGCTATCCTGCTGGCCCCTAGCCCCCCTTGAAGATCAGGAGGGTTGATCTTTAAAATGGCCGTTCTTCCTTGCCATTCGTCGAAATCCTGTCGCCCTGCCACACCCCGCGATAAGGGACGGCACTCCCGTCGATGGGCATAAAGGCGATACAGATGATGCGAAAGCCCATTTGGATCTCCACGTCATGTTCACCCTGGTGCTTCATGCCGACGGTGAGCCTGCCCTGGTAGTTCGGCGATATGAATGCCGTCTCGAGAGGAATGCAGGATCGAATCATCGTTGTCCGCGGCCTGATATAGGCAAAGAGATCTTTGGGGAGGTTAATGCGCTCGATGGTCTGGAAGAGCAGGTATTCCCCGGGGCTGATGCGGTAAATATCATCCGGTGTGGTCGCGCTGTCGATGACCTTTTCGATCTCCGGGGTAACCCTCGTCTCGCGCATGAGCCGAGCACTCCCGACAGGCCGATATATGGCGCCGAGCCGCAAGTCGACGGTCGTCCCCTCGATACCCTCCACCTGATCCTGCGACAGAAACTCGATCAGAGGCCTGATAACCAGAGCCCTGGTCTCGTGATCCTCCACCTCGACCCCTACCCGGATGAGCTTGAGTATCCTATCCGCACCGAGGACCATCTATAGCCTCCTCCGCGAGGTTTTGGGCTGCAAAAACTCCTCCGCCGACGCGATGGTCGCATCGCTGATGATGAGCTGCTCGACCACCGTATTGCTCTTGAGAAGCACATCCTTCCAGTATTGGTCGCGCTTGGGAATGGGCGACTCGTACCCGTGCTCGTAGACGACCCGCACGATCCCGGACATCACGATGAGCTTCGCACAGGTGATGCACGGTTCGAGGGTGCAATAGATGGTCGCCCCTTCGAGCGACACTCCCTTCTTGGCCCCCAGGGCAATGGCGTTCGCTTCTGCATGCGCGGACCTGCACATGTCGTACTTCGCTGCCTCGGGCCAGTCCAAGGAGCGCCGGAAGCACACGCCATCGTCGACACAATGCGCCTGGCCCGGCAGCGACCCGTTATATCCCGTAGCCAGGATCTGCCGGTCCTTGACGATGACCGAGCCCGTCGGGCGGGAAAGACAGGTCGAACGGGAGGCTGCGAGCTTGGCGAGCATCATGAAATACGCATCCCACGAAGGCCTTGACTGCATATTACTGACCCCCTCTCTCTGCAAGTATACCTATGGAGTCCTTTATCATACGGTAGCCCCCCTGTCTCACTCGAAACACCTTGCCGTTCACCGCTACGGACGATGGAGCATATAAAGCGATATCGAAGACCGTTTTAGCCCCATCGTAAAAGATCGCAACCTTGTTTTCAAGCTGCACGTCTTTCGGCAATGCTGCAAGGGTCTCCTCATATTCCAGCCCGGAAAGCGCTCCGAGGAGAGAATCTATCTTCCAACCCGCCTTCAACTTCTCCTCTCCTGCGAACCACTCAGCTCCCCTGCGCTCGAAGGTCTTTTCCCCCAGCGTGACCTTCTTCACGCTCCCTTCCTGAAGGTCTACGATGGACCTGTCCTCAATCGCCTTCACATCTTTGGGCAATTGCTCGAGGACGGTCTTGTCTATCTCCACGACATGCGGCCTGATATCGCTCTTGGCGAAGAGGGCCTTCCCCACCTCCCATAACTTTACGTTCTGGGTAAGACCCTTTGTCTTGAGCATGATCTCGACATCGGGCGGCCGGTTCACCTGCATACCCTCGGCGAAGAGCTTTGCCTCGAGCCAGCAGAATTCCCTCAGGAGGCTGTCCACCTTTGCGGTCTTAATCCTGACATTCCGGCCCGGCATCTGCCATGTACCCTGCGCATTCTTGACGAGTTCGAGACGGAAACCCTTCCTGATCATTTCAACCCTATCGATGTCACTATAATTCAAGGTGAGGAGCCGCTTATCCCGCAGGGCGAAGAGGTCCTTGTCCAGACCCCCGACGGTATAATCCTGAACCAGGAATACCCCCTGAACGGTGGAAGCCTTCGCATACCGGAATTCCTTGGTCGGTGTCTGCGCACCGATGGTCAGGTTGTACCCCTTAGCGCCGGAGGTAAAAGCGATCGTGATGGTCTTCTCGAAAACGCTCAGATCGGCGAGACTCCCCAGAACCCGCTCACTCTTGAGATTCGTGAGCGCGATCAGGAAAGTATCGACAGCTCCCTGGTCCGCCTTTTCCTGGATAGGTTCCTTTATCCACCATGCATTCCCTTCCCTCTTCAGGCTGATCCTTTCTCCCCGCTCGACACACAAAGAATTAATCTTGGCCTTGTCAAGGCTAAATACCGTACTGGCTTTTTCCTGCTGGGCTTGCTCGTCTTTTACCTTGTAGACCTCGAAATAGGCATAGGATCCCCCCAGAACCGCAAGGATGCCGAGGTAGATGATGAGTTGCCTGATTTTCACGCCTTTCTCCTGGACAGGAAGACAGCAATAGCTGCCAAAAGGATCACCGCGGGGATGCCCACCACGGGGATCCAGAAGATGAGCGTACCCTGCGAGGATGTCAGGATGAACGGCTTGAACCGGCTCGGCTTCTTTTCAATCGTAACCAGGGCGCCCTCCCCCAGAAGCATGTTGATGCAGTTCAAGGCAAGGTCCTTGTTTCCGGAGAGGTTCAGATAGGTGTTCGCGAGAAAATCGGAGTCGCCGAAGACGATGAGCTGCGCACTGTTTTTATCCCTCACCCCCTTCTTCGCGTAAAGACCGATGCTCCGCGGCCCTTTCCTGTCCTTTTTTGGATCGAAGCTAGCCTTCCCCTCTTTGTTCCAGGTCTCCACATCGAACTCGGACCAGCTCTGATCGGAGGTCTGACCCAACCATTCTACCTCTTCGTCCTGTGGCAGGGGCTGCATGATCTCGAGCGATCTGGCGCTCGGAAAGAAGGTGACCAGGGTGAAGTCCCGGACCGCTTTGGCCTTGCCATAGGTGATGACGACCGGCATGCTGTAATCCCCGCCCAGGACCCGGCTCATGGTATCGATGATAATGTCGTTTTCAAGCCTTATCCCATACCGGCTTAAAAGCTCAGTGATTCCTGCGTCCCTCCCGGGCTCGAGCGCCACAAGCATACGTCCGCCCTTGTCGAGATAGGCCGCCAGGGCTGAGATCTCCTCGGGGAAGAAACTTTTTTCAGGCCCGATGATCGCGATGAGATCGGCATCCGAGGGGATGGCCTCGCGCATCAGGAGGATGGGTTTCACCGCATGGCTGTCCTTGGTAAGCGCCTCCTTGAGCTGCATGAGGCCGCCCATTTCACCATCACCCGTCCCCCGCTCACCGTG
>CAYGXB010000277.1:0-4440 GCA_964353605.1 uncultured Bacteriovoracaceae bacterium | reverse complement strand
ATAGGGGACATTTCTATCGAGTCTGGTAGGGGACATTATCAAAGAGTCGCGACATTTTTTTAAATTTGTATTGACAATGTGTAAGTTATCGAATAGAGTTCTCTGATATAGGGTATAATTGCATATTCTTTGCTCAAGGAAGGGGGTCTATGGGGAGCAAGTATTCTTCTTCCGACTTGGAGCATTACACGCGGAGAATCAGAGACTTTCCGTTGCTTTCCCGAGAGGATGAGACTGTTCTCGCCAACCGCTATAAGCAGGGGGATGTCGAGGCGGGGCAGAAGATCGTCACCGCAAATTTAAGGTTCGTAGTAAAGATCAGTCGAAGTTATTTCCATCTCGGATATCGCCCACTCGATATCATCCAGGAAGGCAATATGGGCCTCGTCAAGGCACTTACCCGCTATGACCCGGAAAAGGGAGTGCGCTTCATCTGCTATGCCATATGGTGGATTAAGGCCTATATCAAAAACTATATCTACAAGAGTTATCAGGTGCATACAGGCACTCTCGCGCACGCGAAAGGTCTCATATCATTGGATTGCAGCCTCTCCAACGACGGGGAGGAAGAGGACAAGCTCCTCGACCACATGCTCGATGAGGGACCTGATCAGGAAGACACCTATGTATGCAAGGAAAGGCGGTCCTTCCTCCTCAACCTCATCAGCGCCCAGCCACCCATCCTGACCAACCGTGAGATCTACATCATCAAGAAACGCTTTTTCAGCGACCCACCTGCCACACTCAAGGATATTGCCGCCAAGATCGGAGTGACGAGGGAGCGAGTCAGGCAGATCCAGGTCAGGTCTCTCCAGCGAATAAAGAATGTCCTCGACAAGGATCAGTCAATCATTGTCGAGGATATCCACATCCAGCATTCCTATCCCGTGCGGAGGCGGAAGATCTAGGCCTGGTGTCTTTCATCGAGCAGTTTGAATCTTGTATGTTCTGGATCCCATTTCAGTTCAATATTCCCGGTGGGGCCGTTCCTATGCTTTGCAACAATAATCTCGGCCTTGCCCTTGTGTTCGGTGTCAGGGTTATAGACCTCATCCCGGTAGATGAAGCAGATGATATCCGCATCCTGTTCTATGGCCCCTGATTCCCGCAGATCCGACATCATGGGTCGTTTGACACTTCGTTCTTCCACCCTTCGATTAAGCTGGCTGAGTGCGATGAGGGGGATATGGAATTCCTTGGCAATGGCCTTTAATGATCTGGATATCTCGGATATCTCCTGCTCCCTTGAATCCGCCCTCGACTTGGTGGTCATAAGCTGGAGATAATCCACAATAACGAGCCCCAGATCCTCGCGCATGGCTAGTCTCCTCAACTTAGCCCGTATCTCCATGGGGGAAATGCCCGGCGTGTCATCGATATAGAGAGGCGCCTCATAAAGTTCCCCGCAGGCATTGACAAGATTGACCCAATCATTTTTGTCCAGAAATCTCGAGTTCCTCAACTTGCTTTGGTCTATCTCTGCCAACGAAGCGAGCAGTCGCAAAAGGAGCTGCTCCTGGCCCATTTCGAGTGAAAAGACAGCGACTGGGACTTTCTCGACAAGAGACACAAACTCAGCAATATTCATAGCAAGAGATGTCTTTCCCATGGAGGGTCTGCCGGCGATGATAATGAGGTCGGTTGGGTGGAGTCCGCCCATGAGAATCGCATTCAAATCGCTGAAACCGGTGGGTATACCGCCTTGATCGAGCTCACCCTTATGGATAAGTTCTAACTTCTTGAAAAGGTCGTTCACCAGTCCTTTAGCCTTGATCAGACCTTTTTTTTCATTATTTAATTCTTTATTGATATTGAAAATGATCTGTTCGGCGGATTCTACGGTCTCGGCTACATCCGTAACCGGTCCCCTCGCGATCTTAACGATCTCCCCCGCCCCGATTATAAGAGACCTCAGGATCGACTTGTCCCGTATGAGATCGGCATAGTATTCGAGGTTGGCCGTGGTTGGGATCCGATCTGCTAGCTGGGCTATATAGCTCACCCCCCCCACCTTGTCTATGAGATTCTTCGCCTCGATGGCCTCGGTCAGCGAGACGAAATCTATAGGGATCCCCTTCTCCCGTAGGGTTAACATCTCCTCGAGAATGATCCGGTGTCGTTCGGAATAGAAATCCAACGGGGAGATCTTTTCCGTGATCACATCCAGGGAGGAGTTCTCCAGGAGAATTCCTCCCAGAATGAACTCTTCAGCTTCCCGGTTGTGAGGGAGGCTTAAAGGGGTATCCTCCAAGGTCTATTCCTCTTCCGTTCCCACTTCCACCTTCAGGGTGGCACTGACCTCGGGATAGAGCCTCACGACAACTTCATGGGTCCCAAGGTGTCGGATAGGTTCGCTCAATGCGATCCTCTTCTTGTCCACATCAAAACCTTTTTCCATTAAGGTCTCTTGGATCTGCGCGCTCGTGACCGACCCAAACAGCTTGCCGTCTTCACCTGCCTTCGCCTTGAAGGTCAGGACCACGCCCATGAGCTCCTCGGCGAGCTTTAGAGCATGTTCCTTTGTCTTGGCTTCAGCCCTTATGCCTGCCCGGATCTTATCGTTGAAGGACTTGATCATGCTGTCTGTGGCCAGCAAGGCCTTTCCCTTGGGGATAAGGTAATTCCTCGCATACCCGTCCTTGACTTTTACCTCCTGTCCCACCATGCCAAGACCTTCTATCGTTTCCAAAAGCACTACCCTCATACGAGCTCTCCTTTATTCTTCCTTATCAGGTTCCTGAAATAGAACCAGGTATCAAACAGACCCAATAAGGCCACTATAATCATGATATATAACTGACTCAATATCAATAGATAAATAATCCAGCGTAGAAGCGTCCCCCAGCCTCGGACATCAAGATAGTATGCCACGATAGAGAGTCCCTGGAAAAAGTATACAAGGGAAACCATGATGAGCAGGTTATAGCCAGCTGCCTGGACCAGGATAAGCGGTACGAATGTACAAAGCCCGGACATGATAAACAACAAAACCACCCAGTCAGGGCTTTTCCATGTCCTGAGGTTCAAGTCTTTTTTTGTAGCTGCAACAATGATGAGGTTCAGCCAGAGAGAAAAGGTCAGCCCTGCTAAAGTAAGTGCCGGGGAAAAACGGGCAATCTTCTCTTCAAGCTGGGGCCGCTGCATTTTGAAGGTCGTCAGGTCGCCGGGGCTCAAGATGCTGGTGTAAACTTGATAAACCTGCTCCATCATTCTGCCCACCCATTGTTGAATGATCTTGTATATGGTGTTCCCCTCGGCATATGCAATAAGGGATAACACGATGACAAAAAGGCTGAAGAGTAAGCATGCAGGGATAAAAACGGAAAGGCCCACCCTCCCCTTCTTTACCATGGCCCTCATGATAAAGCCACACAAGAGCAGAGAGACATAGGGTATGACTCCCTGAACGAATGCTGGGACGACAGCAAGGAAACCGGGGACAAGACTTATCAAGAACGGATTCATCCTTCCCCATCGTTCTGCCCAAATGCAGTACAATGCCGGGAGGAATAATGCTACTGGCATAGTTTGCGCCGGTATGACGATGATGAGTCCCCCGAGAAAAAGAAAGACCCCGCTAGAAATCCACAGGGTCTTATTGCCTCTGGGAGCAAGAGGCATAGTCTTTAGTCGTGCACAGTGAACGGCAGAAGGGCAATCATCCGTGCCCTCTTGATCTCTACGGAGAGTTGCCGCTGATGTCTCGAACAGGTCCCGGTTATACGCCGTGGAAGAATCTTACCCCGCTCTGTGATGAAATCCCTGAGGACATTCGGATTCTTGTAATCGATCTTGAGATTCTTGTCTTCGCAGAACCTGCATGTCTTCTTCTTGAAATAGGGTCTGACCCGTGGGTTCGACAGCTGTTTCGGCCTCCTATTTCTCTCCATGATTCTCCTCCCCCTGAAGCGTCTCAGATGCGACCTCAGCTGTTTTCTCGGTCTCCCGTTCGGTCACGGCCTCGGTTTTCTGCTCGACCGTGGCCTTTTCAAGATCCTCTCGTTTGATGTCTTCTTCGAGTCTGATGATAAGGAACCGTAGGACATTCTCATCGATCTTTAAGGTTCGTTCTATCTCAGAAAGCATGGAACCGGGGCCGCCAAGATAGGAAAGGAAGTAACGGCCCTTACTCTTTTTCTGAATCTTGTAGGAAAGTGTTTTTAAACCGAGATCATCGATCTTGATGATTTCACCTCCATTCTTCGTTAGGTTTGACCTGAAGCGTGCGGTGACCTTCTCGATTTCATCCTCTCCCAGGTCGGGATTGAGTATCATCGTAAGCTCATAAAACATCGTACCCTCCTTATGGATTAGTAGCCCCACATGGAGCAAGGAGCGGCACTCTCATATCCCAAAGCAAAGGGATATGCAAGCAGGAAATGTGCTTGTGTCGCGACTCTTTGATAATGTCCCCTACCAGACTCGATAGAAATGTCCCCT
>CAYGXB010000276.1:0-4443 GCA_964353605.1 uncultured Bacteriovoracaceae bacterium | reverse complement strand
CGTGAAGGGATCTCGCCAAGACCGCAGGATCAAGCGCAGGCTACCTATGCCCCGCTGCTGAAAAGAGAGGACGGCGTCATAGACTGGGCCAGGGACCCGGTGACCATTCATAACATGATTCGAGGGCTCTTACCCTGGCCGTGTGCATTCACCCGCTTGGGGGAAAAGATATTGAGGATATGGAAGGCCGCGTATATTGAGGAGCTGCATGATCTGAAGGCAGGCACCCTCATCAAGGAAGGGAGAGGTTTGCGCATTGCGTGCAGGGGCGGATTTATTATACCTGAGAAGGTGCAGCTCGAAGGGAAGCAGATGATCGACGCGTGTGCGTTTGCAAACGGCCTCAGAGCCGAGAAGGTTATCCTGGGAGAATGAAATGATCGTTGCGCCATCCATATTGTCCGCGAATTTCGCTCACCTTGGGGAGGATATAAAGCACGTGGTGACTGCCGGTGCTCAGTGGGTACATATCGATGTCATGGACGGCATCTTTGTGCCCAATATCACCATCGGGCCCGTGGTGGTGAAGGATATCCGGAAGATGACGGAGGCCTTCCTGGACTGCCACCTTATGATAACCCAACCTGAGCGGTACATCGAGGCATTTGTCAAGGCCGGGGCGGACGGCATAACCGTACATGCCGAGGCGACGAATCATCTGCAGCGTGCACTGGCCATGATCAGGGAATTTGGTCTCAAAGCAGGTGTCTCGCTGAATCCATCGACACCGCTTTCTGTTGTTGCATACTGTCTAGATGTACTTGACTTGGTGCTCATTATGACGGTAAACCCTGGATTTGGTGGGCAATCGTTCATTAAGGCCGTGATCCCCAAGATCAGGGAGGCCCATGCGATGGTCAAGGGGAGGGATATCATTATCCAGGTGGATGGGGGTGTAGAAACGAGCAATATTGCCATGTTGCGCGATCTGGGTGTCGATTCAGTCGTGGCGGGGTCCAGTATATTCGGGAGCGCTGATCCTGCCAGGACGGTAAAGGAGCTGCTCGCACTTGGAAGCACGAAGGTGTGTTAGCATATTGATTGGCTTCATCCTGTTCGTTACGGGTGCAGGCTGTGCCCATGTATCGAGGCAGGAACCTCCCCAACAGGAAAAAGCACAGAGTGTCTATCTGCGGATGATCCTTGCCAGGCAGGAGGAGAACCAGGGCAACTGGGCGAAAGCCCTCGAACTGTATGCCACCATCGAAGATCCCTTTGCCTGGCTGGAAATGGCTAGGATCGCTTATATGCAAAACGATTTTGAGAAAGCCCTTTCCCTGGTGGAGAAGATACTGAATTCCGGCGTCTATATGGAAGAGGCCCTCGAGATCCGGACCAAGATCTACGCCCGGACGGAACGTTGGCAGGAGGCAATTGCCGACGTCGAGCGGCTCATCAAGCGTTACCCTGAGAATCAAAGCCTGCATCTGCTCCTGGCGAAACTCAAGCTCTTCGTGTCCGATTTCAAGGGGGCGCGCAGGGTTCTCGAGGCTCTGCGCATGGAGAATGATGACTTCGAAGCCCTGTACACCTTGTCAAAGGCATGCCTGGGTGATCAGGACAAGGAGTGCGCAAAAAAAGCCCTGGAAAGGGCGATTGAGGGTGGGACAGACTTCACACCGATCTATCTGGATCTCGGAAAGATCGATGAGCTTGAGGGGAGATTCGCTGATGCCGAGGATATCTATCTGAAGCTCCTCGAAAATGATCCGGAAAGCCTGGAGGCCCATATCGCCTTGTCCGATCTTTACCTCCAGGAAGGGCGGAATATGGAGGCCCTTTCCCATATGCAGACGGTGCTAGAACTCGCACCTAATGAAGAGGTCCTCCATAAGCTCGTTATCCTGGAGCTCGACAGCAAGATGTACACCGAGGCG
Organism: uncultured Bacteriovoracaceae bacterium; assembly: GCA_964353605.1. GTDB lineage: Bacteria > Desulfobacterota > Desulfomonilia > UBA1062 > UBA1062 > CAYGXB01. The sequence goes on along the minus strand of CAYGXB010000276.1, from coordinate 2,566 downwards.
CTTGCTCTTCTCAAGGGCCAGGAGCAATACGCGAACGAGGACATGTATTATATGGCGATTGCCTATGCGGGCTTGAAGCAATGGAACGCTGCCCTGCTGGTGCTGGAGAAGGTACCGAAAGAGGATGCCGGGGGCTGCGATGCGGCCATATTGAAGGCCACCATCCTCGAAGATATGGGGCGGCAGGATGATGCCCTCAAGGAGCTCAAATCGGGATGGGAGCGGTATTCCTCTGCCAACGGCTGCAAGGAAATCGGGTACCGGCTGGCCACTGCCCTGGATGATAGGGGTAGGCGGGATGAGGGTATGGCGATAGCCCAAAAGCTCCTGGATAAAGATCCCCACGATCCCATGATGCTCAATTTCATTGGATATATCTGGGCAGACGAGGGGAAAAACCTGGGCAAGGCCTTGAAGATGATAGAAGAAGCGCTTCAGCTCAGACCCGGAGACGGCTACATCCTCGATTCCATGGGCTGGGCCCTATTCAAAGCCGGGAAGGTGCAAGATGCCACTGGGTATATCGACAAGGCACTGGAAGCTTATGCTGATGATCCCATCATCAATACCCATATGGGGGATATCCTCTGCCGGCAGGGATATACACTCAAAGCCCTGGATTACTATTTGAAGGCGAAGGTAAATTCCAAGCAGCCAAGCGCCGATCTTGAAAGAAAGATCGACAAGATACTTGCGAATCCACATAAAGATGGGTGTACCCATGAGTAATGAGGCCAGGGTTGGGATCTTTGTATTCATCGTGATCGTGATCTTCCTCGTGCTCTCCATCAAGATAGGGGAGATCAGTTTCGAGAAGAAGGCCACCTACCCGATCACTATGGTTTTTTCGTCGGCAGAGGGTCTCAAGGCGGGTTCTACCGTGGAGCTTGCTGGTGTGATCGTGGGCAAGGCAACAAAGATAAACCTCAACAAGGATTATTCAGCCACGGTCTCGGCGGAGATTCATGAGGATGTCATGCTCCCCATAGACAGCATCGCCTCCATCAGCACCAAAGGCATTCTCGGGGACAAGATCGTCATCCTCTCCCCCGGGATAGCCAAGGCATACATCAAGCCGAACGGCAATCTGGCGCGAACCGAACTCCCACCTTCCCTCGATTACCTCCTTACGCAGCTGGGACAGATTGCATCAAATTTGTCAGACCTCACCACATCCCTGAATACTGCCCTCGGGGGTGAAGAGGGACTCTCCAATTTGAGGGACATCATGGAGAACGTGAATGACCTGACGTTCCAGATGAAGACCCTCTTGGCCGAAAATAGAGGGAACATCGACTCCATGGTCATGAACATGCGCCAGACCAGTGATAACCTCACCCTCATATCGGGGAATCTCTCCCAGACCAGCGAGGGGATCAATGAGATTGTGTCGAACGTCAAAGCGGGCGAAGGCACCCTGGGAAAGCTCCTGACCGACGAGGAGCTCTATGCCGCGCTAACCGATGTCGTTTCCAAGCTGCAGATGATCACCGCAGGCATGGAGGAAGACAACAGTCTGGCACTGCTCTTGAGCGACAACACCCTCTACTATGACCTTCTGGCGGTGGCTGACAACCTGAGGCTGGTCAGCGACCAGATAGCCTCTGGAAACGGGACGATCGGCCGTCTGGTCGCTGATGATGAACTCTATCGTGCATTGACCGAGGCGGTGCGAAACGCGAATAAGGCGGCCCAGGGAATCGAGGAATTAACACCTATAACCATCATGGGCACTGTCTTGGGTACGGTATTGAAGTAGGATGTCCCCTCGCTCCCTGAGCATTCTCTGTAGTCTTGTTTTTATCCTCTGCCCTCAGGCGTACTGCACCGAGCTCAATCTCGCCCCGCTTTTTTACTATACCTCTGGCGAGCAAGGGTATACGTGCAATATCATCGGTCCCATCCTGGAATTTTCTTCGGACCATACGGCGGTGAGGCCCCTCTTCTACAAGGAAGCATCGGGCATGGACATCCTCTATCCCCTCGGGTACAGAAAGGAGGGAAGATCCTCGTTTGCCCCCCTCTACCGCTCTGAAGAAGACGAAGGGAATTCCCATACGGATATCTTCCCCATCTTCTGGGGCAGGTATGAGGGCAAACGCTATGGAGGCTTCTTCCCCCTCTACGGCACCCTCTATCACCGCTATGGAAAAGACGAGGCCCATTTCTTCCTCTGGCCGCTCTACTCGTCCAGTACGACGGGTGAGAATAAGACCTATTCGGTTCTCTGGCCCATATTCACCTACAGCCCCGGGCGGGAATACAAGGTGTTCCCCCTCTATGGGCGGGAACAATCCATGGAGGGCACGTATCAATATGCCCTCTGGCCTATATTCCACCGCAAGCGGGGTGCGCAGGACATGGATGCCATGCTGCCCCTTTTCCTCTACGCCCGGGGCGAGCATAACCGGACCGTATCGGTCCTGTGGCCGTTCTTTACCTATAACCGGGATGATGCCGCGGGGTTTATGAGCATGGATATGCCATGGCCTTTGGTACGGACCGCCTCAGGGGCATATGAGGAGACGAGGATCTTCCCCCTCTACTGGTCCAAGACCGAGGGGCG
>CAYGXB010000275.1:0-4445 GCA_964353605.1 uncultured Bacteriovoracaceae bacterium | reverse complement strand
CGGGCAGGGATCGTTGCGGCCCACCTTGGTCTTTCCCTCAGATTGCAAAGCGCCTTGCGGGGTGTTCGTCTGCATGATCTCGTCGGCGTAGCGGCCCTGACGAAGCAGGTTCGCCATGATCTTCATGGCGGGGTCGGCATGCTTGAAGAAGGCCTTGTATCCTTCGCACAGGTAGTTGAGCCCGTACTCGCCATCCGGGGTCGTCATGAAGCGGTTCTTGGGACACTCGCCGTTGCAGACGAACCGCACGTCGCACTCCCGGCAATAGCGGGGCAAGCTATCCAACTTGTCCTGACCGAAGCGGCGCTGTTTTTCCGAGGCCGCCAGCTCGATCATGGGGGCCTGGAGGATGTTGCCCAGGAGGTGCGCCGGCTCCACGAAGTGATCGCAGGAATAGAGGTCGCCGTTATGTTCCAGGGCCATGCCCTCCCCGCACGTAGGCCCGAAGATGCAGACCGTCCCCGCCCTCCCCAGCCAGCCCGCCAGTGCCCCATCAAAGGTCAATACAAACATCCGGCCCACGTCGCGCTTCACCCATTCATCGAAGATCTCTATCAGGAACCGGCCGAATTGCTCGGGCCGCACGGAGCGGTCCGTGACCGTGTCCCCTTCCTGGTAACCGCTCGCATTGTCCCGCTCCACGATGGGGATGAGCTGGATGTACTGCGCCCGCACCTCATCCCGGAAGAACCGATAGACCGCAAGCGGGTGATCGGCGTTCTTTGCATTCACCGTGCAGAGGATGTTGAACTCCACCTGATGTTTCTGGAACAGCCGGAGCGCCTTCACCACTTTCTCAAAGGTCCCATGACCGCCCTTGTCCTTCCGGAAGGTGTCGTGAAGTTCTTGGGGACCGTCCAGGCTCAGGCCCACCAGGAAGTTGTTTTCATGAAAGAAGCGGCACCACTCGTCATCGAGCAGGATGCCGTTGGTCTGGAACGTGTTCTCGATACTTGTGCCTGGCTTCTGATACTTTTTTTGCAGCTCCATTGAACGGCGGAAGAAATCGAGCCCCATCAGGGTCGGCTCGCCTCCCTGCCAGGCGACTGTTACTTGTGGAACCTGGTGGGCCTCGAAAAGCTGCTTGATATAGGCCTCGTGCACCTCGTCGCTCATCCGGAACGTGCTGCCGGGATACAGCTGCTCTTTCTTCAGGAAGAAGCAGTAGTCGCAGTTCAGATTGCAGGCCGAGCCCGTAGGCTTGGCCATGATGTGAAAGGCATGGGGAGTATTAGTCAAGGTCATTTGTCTTCCTCCGAAAAGATGCCGTTTGATTGAGAAATGGAATGAGCGCATTCGTTCATGATGGCTTTTCCTTCCCACCTGCGAATACATACGCAAGGCTCGTCAAGGCTACTACTATGAATAGTTTCACAAAAAGCATAAGCACCTTGGCGATTATCATCGGAAACTCAATGGGGAGGTCATGCCAGACAATGAGCGCTGACACCGCAAGGGCGCTGATCAGAATAGTGTCTCGTTTTCCGTTCATGTCTTATCTCCTTGCCGGCACAATACCCGGCTAGCGAAGATTGAGTTGAGTTTCACCGTCTTCTCCCTTGTCTTGTTGTTTGCTTCATCATACTCTCCTAAACGTGAGGCATCAGCCTCCTGCGGAAATCGTCACGATGGGCGCTCCCTCCTTGCTGCCTGTCTCGGTGAGGGTCATAATGAACATCAGAGTCGAGAAGAGTTTTTTTGACCGGTAGTCTCTGTCATCGATCCAGAACCAGTTGTTCCGGTAGGGTACGTCAACAAAGCCGTCTCCGGGCTTCTCCTTCGAGCAGAGGATGCGGATCATCGTCCCTTTTATCCCCTCGCCCTCCGGTTCCACGGTCGGAGGCACCCGCTGCTCGGTCACATCCTTGCCGGGTACCTGAACAGTCGAGGATATGTCGGTGAGTACTTCACTGATCGAGCGGGTCAGCAGGGCGATCTCGGTATCACTGGTCGGCATTGAGCCATAGACAATTCTGAATTCAGTAGCGTCCTCCTTCAGGCCGAGCATCCGCCGAACCTCAATGGAATCAGCCTCGAGCTCCTTGCTGGGCCCCTTGCGGAAGATCATGAGCAGGGCGTCACGGTTATCAACTTTTTTCACCCGCAAGCCGACCACGCCTGAAGTCTGGATAGTGCGGAGCTTCTCCAGGAGGGGGAAGAACTCCGGGTCGGCCCGCCGGGTACGGGCAACGCCCCCGAACTGGTTCTGGATTCCGTTGATGGAGTGAACCAGGAGGCGGAAAACGAGGTCGATGGGGTATCCACCCTCAACCATGCTCATGATTGTTGCAGGGGCAACCGGCGTCATCAGGTTACGGGCGAACTTTTCACCGGTCATAGGGCTGTAGGTGATCGTCGGCCGGTCGATGTAATGACCACCGGCGGCGACATTCTGGTTGGTGCTGTTCGGCGGAGACGACCAGCCGAATGCGGCACTCAAGTTCGTCTGAAATTCGTACTGGTTGATGACCGAAGCCACGTCGAGGAAGATCGGGGCGTCACCATAGCGGATCTTTACGATGTTGATGAGCATCTGCCGCTTCCATGAGTCGGCAATGGCGGTAGTGTAATCGAACCGGTCCCGGTTGACTGTCATCGGACCGAGAGCCGCACAACTGGTCAGGATAGTGACTAGTACCACTATGCAGAGTTTAATGACGTGTCTGGTTATCCACATGTTTGTTCCCTCCTTTCTCATAGGCCTGCACGGCCTCGCGAAGGTTGAAGAACATGCGCTCGTTTCCCAGGGTCTGACCCAGGGGTGAGCTCTTGACCACCTTGAGCGCCTCCGGGTTGAGGGCGGACAGCCACAAGACAATCCCTTGCCCTTGGAGCTTCTCCTCCAGCCCGATCAGGGCCTTGAGCGCCGTGTACTCGAAGTCGGGGATGGCGCTGCATTCCAGGATCACCACCTTGGGGTCCGCCTCGTCGAGAAGGCCCCAGAGACGCTCGCCCACCCGTGGGGCGCTGGCGAAGGTCATGCGGCCTTCGGTCCTGACGATCAGGAGACCGGGAATGGTCTCGTCCTCGGGGTGTTCGCCCGTCAGGGGGCGGTACGTTTCGGTGCCGGGTTTTCTCCCCACAGCGTACACAGGGGGGTGGTTGGCCTGGAAGAAGAGCGTAAGGATCGATATGGCGACAGCCACCAGGATGCCGTTCAGGGTCCCCAGGAGCACGACTCCCGCGCAGGCTACCAGCGCCCAGCGGAACTCCGTGCGCCTCACCCGACGGATCGTGCGGAAATCGGCCGTGCTTAAGAGCGGCAGGGTGGTGACGATCACGACCGAGGCCAGCGTGGCCTGCGGTAAGAGGCTGATGAGCGGCGCCAGGAAGAACAGGGTCGCCACCACGATGGCCACCGTGACCAGCTCGGCGACCTGGGAACGGGCGCCGGCCCGGGAGTTCACGGCGGTCTGGGAGGTCCCACCGCCGGCGGGGAAGCAGTGGAAGAAGGCCCCGGCCAGATTGGCGGCGCCCAGGGCAATCAGCTCCTGGTTCGGCGCCGGACGCGGATCGTTGTGCTGCACAAAGGCCCGGCCGGCGGCGATGGACTCGGTGAAGGACATCAGGGCAAGACCTAAGGCCCCGGGCCACATGATTTTCAGAAGTGACAGGTCCGGAACCGCAGGGAACGGTATCCCGGTGGGGATGTGTCCGGTCAGGGCCACACCGGAGGCCTTGAGGCCCAGCACTCCTGCGGCGGCGATACCCAGGACCACAGCCGCCAGCGGGGCCGGGGCGCGCGGGGCAAAGCGTTCCATGCCCATGAGGACCACCAGCATGACCGCAGCCAGGATCAGCGTCGGGATGCTCGTCTCGGGAATGTGCTGCAGGGTGGATAGGATGTTGTGGAAGAAATGGCCTTTGTCGATGTGTACGCCCAGCAGCTTGGGCACCTGGTCGACCATGATGACCAGGCCGATGCCGGCCTTGAACCCGGTGAGGACCGGGTCGGAGATGAAGTTGGCCAGGAACCCCAGGCGTAAGAGACCGGCCAGGATCAGGAAAGAGCCGGTCAAAAGTGCCAGCGTGGCGGCCGCGGCCATCAGGCGCGCCGGGTCACCACCCGGTACGGCCAGGGCCAGTTCGGTGGCCGTGAGGATGGCAAGCGTGGTGGTGCTGCTCACACTCAACGGGCGCGACGAGCCCAGCAGCGCATAGACAAGCATGGGCACGAATGCCACGTACAGGCCCGCCTGCACCGGCAGGCCGGCGATGATGGCAAAGGCCATGGACTTGGGTATGACCACTGCCGCTGTGGTCAGCCCGGCCACCGCATCGAAGCGGAGCCACTCCTTTTGGTATCCGGATGTCAAACTGTTCACTGGAATTTCCTTCTCATCACTTCCCCTAATTGCCGAGAATATTGATCGCGCGTGACGCGACAACAACGATCGTCGCGAGCGAGATCGTGCTTTCAAGCATCATCAGCATCTTGGCGCGAG
>CAYGXB010000274.1:0-4467 GCA_964353605.1 uncultured Bacteriovoracaceae bacterium | reverse complement strand
CCTTGGGGCATGGCATTCATGAATTCCCTGACTATACCGAGGCCCACTGGGATATCGCCCAGCTCTATCTGAAGCAGGGCGATACCCGTTCGGCCGCCTCTCACCTGAAGGAGGTCGTGAGAACGGACAAGGACGGCCCCCTCGGACAGAGGGCACAGCGCGCCCTTACTGAACTCGGCGTTTATGGGGAGAAATAGATGGAGACCTCCACTATATGGGTTGCCGGGGATATCGCCAAGCAATTAGGGATTGCCGGCAATGAGTTCCCCTGCAGGATCATGGAGATCAAACAGCTTATTTATGAGATCCTGAAGGACGGTAGACCGAGAGACATCATCGTCCTCCCTTTTTTCCGGAACTATACCGATGTCCTCCAGCACATACGGGAAAGGGGGATCCTCGGCCCCGTGATCATCTACACCCAGGGCGAAACCATGTTCATGAACCTCGTCGATATGGCCAGCCAGGGAGTTATCTTCATGGACTCCTCCCGATTCAGCAAGCCGATAATGATCGGGTTCCTCACCTTCATGCAAAAGAGCCAGGAGGTGACCGGCTTATCTAGCGAACCCGAAGAGAAAAAACCACGGGCATTCACCAAGCCCACCGATAACGTCGAAGAGATCAAACAACTCTTCCGGCTCATCATGCGGAAGCGCTCCAGGCTCCTTGTCACCTGCCAGTTCCGGGAGGATCTTCCCACCCTGACGGTGACCTGCGAGATCATCCAGATGGTAGGCGAAGTGGAGACCAGGCTGGTACTCGACAAATTCAACCCGGGAGAATTCGTCGGTCTCTACAAGCAGATGGCAAAGGGAAAACCGATCACCGGTTTTATCACCAGGGACGAGGAGACCCTTGGGTTTGAGTTCGAAGTCGTCCATACGGTCATGGGTAAGATCACAACCCTTCTCCCGAAGTCAGTCTATGAACATAGACGCAAATTCTTCAGGGTCGAACCCGATGCAAAGGATCCTGTCATGATCTACATCCTCCCGCTCGACAGCCCGACCCAGGCTTTCAGCGTACGGGATGTCAGCGAGGGCGGCCTCGGCCTCTCCGCCTCCTTCTCAGTTCTCAATCTCGACACCATCTACCCGATTGCGCTGGCTCTACCCAATACAAAACTCATCCTGGGCAGCATCAAAATCATGTTCAAGGAGACGATCAAGGGAGATCTCTACAACTACGGCATGACCCTCATCCTCCATGAGAGTGACCTCATCCCTGTGCGCCAATACGTGTATAAACGGCAAGCAGGGATACTCGCCGCCATCAGGGATCTCACCCTTTAACCTCGGAGGCCGAGGTGGATGGCCTGGAGGCCGGCCGGCGTCATCCCCTCGATGAGCGATGCCTGTCCAAGGGTCGCGGGCCTGACCTCCGAGAGCCGTGTTTTGAGCTCGTTGGAGAGACCAGGCAGGGCATAGTATTCGAAATCATCCGGGATGCGTACATGCTCGAGCCCCAGGAACCGCTCGATTTCCTTGAGCTGCCGCTCGATGTAACCCGCATACTTTATCCCGACCTCCACCTCCTGGGAGACGAGCTCGGGAAGAGGGGGAAGGAAACCCAGATGCATAAGGTCCCGGATATGGATCTCCGGCCGCCGCAGGAGTCTTTCGAGGACGATCTTGCCGCCGGAATCCGCCTTCTGTGGCAGGATATCGGCAGGTATCGCAACCGTTGTCCTTGCCAGGTAAGCGTGCATCTCCTCGATCTTGGCCTGCATTGCCTGAACCTGATCCAAGCGCTCCTTCGGAATGAGCCCGAGCGCATAGGCACGCCCTGAGAGCCTGAAGATGGCGTTGGTCTCCCTTAAGCAGAGTCGGTACTCAGAGCGGGAGGTGAACAGCCGATACGGTTCGCTCGTCCCCCGCATGATAAGGTCGTCTATCAGCACGGCAATATACGCCTCCGAGCGATCGAGGATGAACGGAGAGAGCCCCTTGATCTGCAGCGCCGCATTGATTCCCGCCATAATCCCCTGGGCTGCCGCTTCCTCGTAGCCCGAGGTCCCATTGACCTGGCCGGCCAGAAAGAGCCCTTGAACGGCCTTGGTCTCGAGGGTCCGCTTGAGCTGGGTCGGGAGGATGTAATCGTACTCGATGGCATACGATGGTCTCACTATTTCCGCCCGGGCGAGCCCCGGCACGGAGTGCACGATCTCCCACTGGAGGGCTAACGGCAGAGAGTTACCGAGACCGGAGGCATACACCTCCTGCGTGTTCACCCCCTCCGGCTCGATGATCACCTGATGCCCCTGCCGGTCGCCAAAGCGCATGACCTTGTCCTCCAGTGAAGGACAGTAGCGCGCGGGTATCCCGAGGATTGCGCCGGAATACAGGGGGCTCAAGTGGATATGCTCCCTGATGATGCGATGCGTTTCCTTACTCGTCCGCGTAATATAGCACGGAAGCTGCGCGAGCCGCGAGCGCGAGGAGGAAAATCCCAGCGGCATGACGTCTTCTTCGGGCTCCTGGCGATCCAGCGCAGCAAGATCGAGGGTATCCCTATGAAGCCGCGGGGGCGTTCCCGTCTTGAACCTCCCCATTTTGAGACCGAGCCTCTTGAGCGCATCTGCCAGCTCGTACGACCCTTCCTCCCCGGCCCTGCCCGCAGGATAGCGCCGGTCACCGATGTGGATGAGCCCTGCGAGAAAGGTTCCTGCGGCAAGGATCACTGCCTTTGCCGCATAATAATCCCCCTGCTGATCAATGACGCCTACCACTCTCCCGTCCTTGACCACGATCTCATCGACCCTGGTCTGCCGCATATGCACCAAGGTCCTTTCGAGCCGGGACTTGACGGCGCTTTCATAGAGCCGCCGGTCGTTTTGTGTCCGCGTGGCTCTCACCGCCGGACCTTTTTTCGTGTTCAGCACCCGGTACTGGATCGCCGTCTCGTCGGCCGCCTCGGCCATGATCCCACCCAGGGCGTCGATCTCCTTGACGAGATGGCTCTTGGCCAGACCCCCGATCGAAGGGCTGCAGGGCATGCGGCCGATGGTGTCCAGGTTGATCGTGAAGACGGCTGCTTCGAGCCCCAGTTTGCTTGCGGCCAAGGCCGCTTCGGCGCCCGCATGCCCGCCGCCGATCACGATGATGTCGAACCGCTCCATAGCCCTCCCCTCTAGGGCAAATCCTTTTGCCTTGCAAGCCCTTTCTCCCTCCTCTCGCCTTCCATAAAAACGGATGGCTTAGCGACAAGCAGACCGAAAATGCCACTTTCACTATATGCTTTCATGAAAGAATTGTAGTATACTGGTGTATATTCTTTAAACAGAGGGAGGTTGAAGATGAAAAGAATGTTCGTGATCGGCATGGCTGTATCCCTGCTCCTTGCCCTGCCAGGACTGGGGTTTGCCGCGGGGTTGGGAGAAAGCGTTCCCAAAACCATGTTCGAGCAGATGGATGCCAAGAAGGATAAGGTGATTGACCCAGCCGAGTTGAAGGCCTACATCCAGAGCAATTACGTCAAGATGGATATCAACAAAGATGGCAAGATTTCCTGGAAGGAGTTCATGGCCGACGATTTCACCCCGATGGATACCAACAAGGACGGGGCCATAGAGCTTGATGAATACTTGAATTTCTGGTTGGGCAAGATAAAATAACCGGCAAGACCCCCAAGACAAATACTCCCTTGGGGAATCAGTCGCAGGGCGCAAGGCCCAAGATTCTGCATGGATCACATCCCGTGCACCATGGCCCCGGAGGTGCGAGACCTGTCTCGCACCTTTCAACAGGGGAAGGGGGGATGAGGGATTTCCCTCAGAGGGGATTGCGCTACCGCACTAGAGCTTGTGAACCAGCCTTGACCGAAGCGCTCCACACGATTTTTTTTCCACAGGCACTTGACAGGGAGAATGTGGACATTAACATAAGAGGTAGGCCTTGGGTTCAAAACGAAAGTGAGTCTTCCCCCATAGACCCTCACTCCTCTTTGGACCCAAGGCTGTCTCTTTTCTTATCGGTGTGCCTTGTCAAAATAATTACTCGGCCAGCTTTGGCTTATTTTTGCGCCATGTAATCCTCAAAAGATCGCTCAAGAATCCCACCTGATAGAAATCAACCCCACTTTCATAGGAGACCAGGAACGAGAAGGCAAGGCGCGATCGTCCCTTCTCGCTCCGATAGTACAGGGTATGCCAGAGGATATCGAGTTGGGATGCCTCGAGGGTTTTCTCATCAGAAACCACCGTGAGGAGCGGTTCCCAGTTCCTCCGGAACCCAGCGTCGCTTACGGGGATGAGATTGGGAAACCGCCAGCGCTTTTCATCCGCATCCTCATAGGAGGAGAATAGGGGCCAGAGATGGAGCGTGGAAGTTGTCTGGCCGTCTTTTACTTCCCGTTTGAAGGAGGACAAGATAAGGATGCGGATGGTGTGCTCATAGTATCCGAGGTCGGGTTCCGTAATGGTTCTCGCCGAGTATACGGGCCAGAGGATGGTTTTCATGTCCTTCG
>CAYGXB010000273.1:0-4521 GCA_964353605.1 uncultured Bacteriovoracaceae bacterium | reverse complement strand
CCCGCTTTTTTTCTTTCTTTCAGGGGTCATCATTATAAATTTCGTATTTTCAGCAAGTTATAGGATGGTTTCCTTTACGGTTTCACCTTGTCCTCCATTCGGCATGCTTCCTGCTCAATAGATCTGCAAAGTTCAAAAACAAGGATGGAGGTAAAAAAATGGAAGAGAAGAAGGATAAGCAGAAAGAGTTCAGCACCTGCGTAGAGGGTTCCCACTTTGCAGAGATGATGCAAAAGATGATGGGTCAGCAAGGGACCGGCTCACTTTGTGAAGAAATGATGAGATCAATGATGAAGAAGTGCTGCGGTATCAAAGAAGAATCCAAAGAAGCTAAAGAGGAGGAAAGTCATGTCAGAGAAAAATAATCAGGAACTCAAAACCGTCCAAAGAAAAAAACTGGGTCGGAAGTTAGACGCGGTAGGCTGGGGTCTGTTTTTCATCTGGATAGGGATAGCCGTCCTTGCAGATATGGGTTGGGGAGTGGGTCTAATTGGTGTCGGCTTGATTATACTCGGTGCACTGGTGGCAAGGGAATACCTGTCAGACTCAGCCGATTCCCGAACGACAAAGGCAAGTTGTTGATAGGAAGCAGAAATCAATGAACTGGAGGCATGAAATGGTTGAATCCATAATGAAGCTACACCGATGTGACGACTGCTCTATCCGGTGCAGGGCGGTAGCGAAGCCACGTTCGATCTTCGCTCGCATCCATCGCTGGCACACGACCTGGTGGCCTGGGTGGAAGATTTACCAAGCGGAGCTACGCGCCCGCGGTGCCAAAGCAACGGCACGCGTCTGAGGTATGTGGGCGAGATGGTTTCCACACAGGTCCATGGTGTGGAAACCATCCCAGCCTGTGTTGCAGATCAAAAGCTTGTACGCAAACTGATACCGATTATTTACGGAACAGCGCAGTCTTTGAATGAAGGAGGCATAAGCATGGAAATAACACCTCAGGGTAATTCGCGGGCCAGGGGGCATATTACCCATGTCACTCTCGCTAGAGGAATGGGATGGGGATTGATTGGAGGCTTGGTCGGTACGATGGTTATGGACCTTGTCCTCATGGGAGCGTTACCGGTAGCAGGATTTCCAGCTCTGACCTGCTTTTCAATAGTTGGGGCCACGGTAGCGAGCTTCTTTTCGATACAGGGCATTGAGATGGCAGGCGGTGTTCCGCTGGGTGTGTTTACACATTATCTGATAGGTCCTGCAGCCGGAGCTATCTTTGGGGCAGCAGTGACACAGGTCAAGGTTCTACGACTGGACACTCTGAAGAAAAGCATAGTTCTCGCAATTCTGTATGTGCAGATTCTGAGTCAGCCGATTCTTGCGACGACACCAATCCTGCTAAAGATGACAGTAACCAAGACATTGCAATGGTATGTTGGGTCCTTCGTGATGCATTCGGTGTTGGGTTTAGTTCTAGGCATAATCATGAGCTATGGACTACATTCTGCAACCGCGTCAAAACACAGATGGTTGGGAGCACAACAGCTTGAAAAACTAATGGGAGACCGGGTATGTCAATGATTGAACCATTATCTGTTACAATATTGCCGATAGGGTTTATGATTGTCCTGATTGGCAGTGAGAAATTGCTGCTAAGTAAAAATATTGATATGGGCGGTGAGCCGCCAATTGGAAAAACGCTTTTTTCCAGTAGCAAGTATTCAATACTTCTGCTTTGGGCCGCCATGATTGCACATAGTTGGGGCATTAACCTTTCTTTTATGAAGACACCTGAATTGTTGAAATGGGTGTCTTTATGTATATGGGTAACAGGATTTGTATTATTATTCATTGGTCGACTCGGGCTTGGAGATTCTTTTCGGATTGGATCGCCTAAAGAAAGCACAAATTTGAAAGTTGATGGATTTTTCAGGTTCAGCAGAAATCCGATGTATCTGGGTGTGTATACAACTTTATTTGCATCAGTTTTATATACCCTGAACCCCCTCTTGTTCATCATTGGCGCATATGTGGTTATAGTGCATCACAAAATCATTTTGGCTGAGGAGCAGTATCTGCAAAAGGTATTCGGTGAACAATACACTGAATATTGTCATCATGTGAGGCGATATCTTTAGGAAATCTTAGAGAGTTATATTCCAATAATAGGAGGTTGTATGACTGAATATTTTCCACGTATTACACTGTTGGGCAGCTGCGTCGCAAACCAACCTATTTTCCCTGAGTCCAGCAATCAATATAGATGGGCAAGACATTAAGAGGAGGAGAAAAATGAATATGAAACCAAAGCGAAATTTTTTACCTGGGCTTTTTCTCTTTCTTTTTCTCGTACTACTGACTTCATTATCCATGTATCTATCACAACAGCCCCCCAATTCGTTGCCCACAAACACTTCGGCTGCAGAATTCTCGGCCGAGCGCGCCTTTCAGCATGTTGAAGCCCTTGCACATGAGCCGCACCCAGTTGGCACCACAGCGCACTTGCAGGCCCGCAACTATATTGTGAATGAGTTGCAGGCTTTAGGCTTCAGCCCTCAAATCCAGGAAACCACAGTCGTTGATCCTGAATCTCCAGTCTATCCTGGAATGATCGTCGCCGGGACGATGCAGAATGTGATCGCCCGGCTGGCCGGTACGGTGGGAAGCCAAGCCATCCTCCTTGTCAGCCATTATGATTCAGTTGCCACCGCTTTAGGCGCCAGTGATGATGGCTCTGGAGTGGCGACTCTGTTAGAAACCGCGCGTGCTCTCCAGGCTGGACCTCCTCTCAAGAACGATGTAATTTTTCTCTTTACCGATGGCGAAGAGGCTGGGCTTTTAGGAGCGCAGGCATTCGTAGAGCAGCACCCCTGGGCGAAAGAGGTCGGTCTGGCACTCAATTTTGATACTGGGGGAGACACTGGTATCGTTTATACCTACGAGACAAGCCCTGGTAATGAAAAGCTCATCTACGAATATGCCAAGGCAGTCCCTTACCCTGCTACGAGTTCTATGATGTACGAGGTGTATTCGACCATGCCGAACGAAAGTGATTTTACCCCACTGAAACAAGCAGGGATACCGGGATATAATTTTGCCCATCTTGGCGGTAAGTTCCGGTATCACACCATTACAGATAATCCCGACAATCTTGACCTGCGCAGCCTCCAACACCACGGGTCCTACGCGATGAGCCTGACCAGGCACTATGGCAACCTTGACCTATCGAATCTGCGCCGTGATAGCAACCTCATCTATTTCAGCATTCTGAACTTGACCCTCTTTTATTATCCGGAAGCATGGGCGCTTCCGCTTGCCATTCTGGCGGCACTGCTTTTTATCGGTCTTGCGGTGTTCGCTTGGTGGCGAAAAAAGGTTAGCCTGGTTAGGCTGCTTCTGGGGTCGCTGGCATTCTTGCTCAACATGCTTATGAGCGTTGGCATTGTCTGGTTGATTTGGCAAGGACTGCTCAAGGTTTATCCGCAGTACGGCGTAGTTATTGACACTCATAACGGCTTTTTCTATTGGCTCGCTTTCATCACACTCACCCTTGCCATAACAGGTGCATTTTACAACCTGCTTCGCCGGCTCTTCAGTTTGGCGGAGCTCTCGTTGGGCGCTCTGCTTTGGTGGTTGATACCTACAGTCATAGTAAGCCAGATAATGCCGGGAGTCTCATATTGGCTGGTATGGCCGCTACTGTTCAGCCTGATAGGGTTGGGCTTGCTCTGGTTTTTTCCGGAGAAATCCTCCACCTCATGGCAACAAGTTGCGGTCCTGACAGCTGCAGCATTGCCGGTGCTCGTGCTCTTCTCTTGGAGTATCTATGCTCTTTATCTTGCTTTGGGGACGGAACTGATTATTGTCCCGGTCCTTGTGATGGCACTGATGCTTGGCTTGTTTGTCCCGCACTTCGATCTTTTTGCCCGTCCTTATCGCTGGGCTTTGCCCGTGACTGCAGTATTGGTCACCGTGACTGCATTGATCGCCGGCAGTCTTACAGCGGAATCCGATGCCACAAATCCGCAGCCTGATTCGATCTTTTATGCACTGAACGCTGACACAGGACAGGCGCTATGGATTAGCGAGGATCCCAAGCCAGATGTGTGGACGTCACAGTTCCTGGGCACTGCATTCAAACGCGGTAAGCTGGCCGGTCTGTTTCCACACCTTTCGAAAGAGTTTCTCTTTGCACCTTCGCCTGTCCTGAACCTCACTGCGCCCCAAGTAAAACTATTGAGTGATCGCTCCGCAGGAGACACACGCACACTACGCCTGCATCTCACAACGCCCAGGCAAATGCCTTGGGTTGAGGTTTCGGTCGGATCTACAAGTCCGATTTCCGCTATCACTCTCGCAGGAAGGTACATTCCGTGTCAAAACGATCCGGCGCAGCCACGTCTGAATGGCTACCTGAAGACTTTCCAATACTGGGTTCCGCCCGCACAGGCCTTTGATTTTGAGATCGGAGTTTCACCACCTGGTAACGTCAAGGTTTTTGTCTGTAATTATGGATTTGGTCTGCCACAAATTCCCGGATTCAGGTACAATCTACGCCCTGCCGACCGA
>CAYGXB010000272.1:0-4574 GCA_964353605.1 uncultured Bacteriovoracaceae bacterium | reverse complement strand
CAGATCGATCTATTTTATCGACAACAATTTTTTCGTGGATCCGGAAAGGGTGAGGGTATTCTGCGACGAGATAATTAAGAGAGGAATCCATATCACCTGGGAGGCCCTGGGTCATCCACGGCAATTAGCAAAATTGGATGGTGGTTTTTATAAATTAATTAAACAATCCGGATGCTATAGGATATTGATCGGGGCCGAAAGCGGTTCCCAAACGATTTTAGATTACCTCAATAAGAAGGCCGCTGTCGAGGATATCCTTCTTTTCGTAAAGAAGTGTAAGGAGAATCAGATCATCCCTGTACTCTCCTTCATGTGTGGATTTCCAAAGAGCCCGATGGGTGACTTAAGGGAAACGGTTTTGTTCATCAATGAAGCCAGACGGATCAATCAGAATACTAAGATCAAGCTCTTCTTCTTTACCCCCTACCCAGGGTCTTTTCTCTATCAAGAAGCCATTCAGAGCGGTTTCGAACCCCCGAAAAGCCTTGAAGATTGGTCTCGCTATACGTTAAACAACAGAAATATGCCTTATTTAGATCCAAGTTATGAGAAGCTGGCCGTTTGGTTTACTGAAAAATATTTTCCGAAGATTACAGGTAGAAAAGCCATTTCTTGGGAGGCGGATATCTTGAAGGAATTCCGTAAGGCCGGGGAGTCATCCATCTATAAACAGCTTTTGGGAGTGAGGTCTCATTTATCTAACCGGGAAATGGAATAGGGTGAAGAGGAGATTTTTCTGATGGACAGTCAATTTATAGAGAAAAAGGTTTTAGTCACGGGGGGGTTGGGTTTTATCGGGTCCAATCTTGCCATCCGACTCGTGGAGTTGGGAGCAGAGGTCCTTCTGGTGGACAGCCTTATTCCGGAATACGGTGGGAATCTGTTTAATATCGCTGATATTGAAAAGAGAATCCAGGTCAATATCTCTGATGTCCGAGACGAGCACAGCATGCGCTATTTGGTTCAGAATCAGGACTATCTGTTTAATCTCGCTGGTCAAACGAGTCATCTTGATTCAATGCAAGATCCCTATACAGATCTGGAAATTAATAGTAAGGCGCAGCTTTACATTTTAGAATCCTGCCGCAAATATAACCCGAACATTAAAATTATTTTTGCAAGCACCCGTCAGATTTATGGCAAGGCGGAGTATCTGCCGATCGATGAAAATCACCCACTTCGTCCGATGGATGTCAATGGGGTCAACAAGATGGCGGGTGAGTGGTTCCATATCCTTTACAACAATGTCTATGGGATTCGGACTTGTGCCCTGCGCCTGACAAATACCTATGGGCCCCGGATGCGAATCAAGGACGCCCGGCAAACCTTCTTGGGGATCTGGATTCGGCTTCTCGTTGAAAAGAAACCTTTCGAGGTCTGGGATGGGCATCAGCTGCGTGACTTTACTTATGTGGATGATGCAGTTGAGGCTCTTCTGTTGGTGGCAAAAAGTGCTGAAGCAGATGGTCAGGTATTCAACCTCGGCGGTGATTCCGTAATCAGCCTAAAAGATCTTGCAGACCTGCTGATTGAGGTCAATGGAGGTGGCCGTAGTATTACTCGCTCGTTCCCCCCCGACCGTAAACGCATCGACATTGGCGATTACTACGCGGACTTTAGCCGTTTCCGTTCTCTTTTGGGCTGGGAACCCAAGGTCTCACTTCGCCGAGGCCTATTGAAGACGCTAAAATTCTATCGCAAGAACCTTGAGCATTATAGGTAGGTGAACTCATGGATGTTCCTCTATCAATCCCACTGATCAATCCAAAAGCAAGCTACCTAGCCTGCAAGGAAGAGATCGATGCAGCCATCGCACGCGTCATGGAGAGTGGGCGATATATCCTTGGACAGGAAGTGAGTGCCTTTGAGCAGGAATTTGCGGCTTACATCGGTGTTCGGTTTGGGATTGGGGTTGGCAGCGGAACAGAGGCTTTGCACGTTGCGTTACTGGCTTGCGGGATTAAGTCAGGCGATGAAATCATTACTGTGTCACATACTGCTGTGGCTACCGTTGCTGCGATTCAACTATGCGGCGCTCGGCCCATCTTGGTCGACATTAATCCGCGCACCTTCGTGATCGATGCGAATCAGATTGAACACGCGATCACCTCACGGACCAAAGTGATTATCCCGGTACACCTTTATGGAAACGTGGTGGATATGCAGGTCATTCGATCGATTGCAGATGTTCATGGGTTGACCATCGTCGAGGACTGTGCACAATCTCATGGAGCCACATGTGGAGGGCGGAAAAGCGGTGCTTGGGGGAATATAGCCGCCTTCAGCTTCTACCCGACGAAGAACCTTGGTGCCTTTGGGGACGCCGGTATGGTGGTGACCGATGATCCGGAACTCAGTGATCGGGTCCGGTTGCTGCGCGAGTATGGTTGGCGCCAGCGTCATATGAGCGAGATCCCGGGATTGAACTCTCGCTTGGATGAATTGCAGGCGGCCATTTTGAGGGTAAAATTGAAATATCTGGATCAATGGAATGAGGCGAGGAGGAAAAAGGCAAGGATTTATGCGGAGATGCTCGCCCCTTTAGGAGTCCTTTGCCCTTCAGAAGGCTCAGGGGTCAAGCATGTTTATCACCTCTATGTCATCCGGACGCGAGAGAGGGATGCCCTACAGATATTCCTGAAGGAGAAAGGGATTGAAACACTCATCCACTATCCCGTCCCTGTCCATCTCCAAAAGGCTTATGAAAATTTAGGGTATCGTCAAGGAGACCTTCCGTTGACGGAACAGTGTTCCTTGGAGATTTTATCACTCCCCCTTTTTCCGGAGATGGGGGAGTCCCAGATAGAGGAAGTGGCCGAAGGGATTCGATCCTTTTTTAAAACCAATGTGACTAATGACAGCGAATGAAACGAATGGAAATGAATGACACGAATATTATTTACCCGGATTTATCTTATCAAATCATGGGAGCAATATTTGAAGTCCACAAGAGATTGGGCCCTGGATTTCTTGAATCCGTTTATCAAAAAGCATTAATCGAAGAACTTTCAGGAAGAGGAATGAACGTTGAAACCGAAAAGGTTATTGATTTGACGTACAAAGATAAGAAGATCGGGACTCATCGCCTTGATTTAGTCATTGAAGATAAAGTCGTTGTGGAGTTAAAGACAGCAGAAAGTTTTTCTATTCATCATAAAGCACAGGTCACATCCTACTTAAAGGCAAGTGGCTACAAGCTTGGAAATCTGGTTAATTTCTCAAAGGCGAAGGTGGAATATCGGCGTGTTCTTATTTGCTAAATTCGTTGTCATTCGGATCATTCGTCACAATGAAAAAAATAAGATTTGCCATAGGCCTTCTGGATTTCTCTAAAAAGAGGGGGGGGGCTGAAAGATATTTAGTGGACTTATGCACTCGAATGGTGGAGGAGGGCTACGAGGTCCATGTTTATGCAGAGCGTCAGGATGAGGAAGACGCAAGGATCCATTTCCATTCGATTAAGGTGATCTCGTTCCCAAAGAGCCTTCGACTCCTCTCTTTTGCGGTCAGGGCGACGAAGGAGATGGAAAGTGGTAATTATGACATCACCTTCGGGGTGGGAAATACACTGAAGGCCGATATTCTTCAACCCCACGGAGGAGTACATTGGGCATGGTTTTGGCGGAGCCTCAGGGCTCATGACAATCCGATTCTGTGGATGATAAAAATTTTGGGAAGGATATTCAGTCTGAAACAATGGACAGGCGGTTGGATTCAAGATGCTCCTTATCGAAAAAAGAGTCTTCAAAAAATCATTGCCATTTCCGGGATGGTGAAACAGGACATGATGCATTGGTATCAGATCCCTGAGGAAAGAATCACCGTGGTCTATAATGGGGTGGATATTGAGCACTTCCATCCCCGAAATCGTCAATATCGGGAGGAGATAAGAAAACGACATGGCATTGGTGGGGATGAACGGGTTATTCTCTTTGTCTCAAACAACTTTCGGATGAAGGGACTGGGCTTCCTGATCAAGGCGTTGGCTAAAATTAAAAAGAAGGATCATCCTCCTTTCAAACTTCTTATTCTGGGAAGGGATCATCAAGATTCCTATTTACGTTTGGCGAGAGAAAGGGGGATATTCGAAGAAGTGGTTTATGCGGGTTCCACCAATGAGCCGGAAAAATATTATGGCGCATCAGACTTTCTTGTCCACCCCACTTTTTATGACGCCTGTTCGCTCACCGTGTTGGAAGCGTTGGCGAGTGGGCTTCCGGTGATCACCACTCAATCCAACGGGGCCAGTGGGATTATCACCCAAGGCCAAGAAGGTTTTGTCATTTCTGATCCCCGAGATGATCAGGTTTTGGTAGAAAAGATCTCGTTCTTTTTAGACCGTGAAAAGGTGGAGAGGGCTTCCATCGCTGCTCGCCAGTTGGCAGAATCCTATTCTCTTGAAAGAAATTGGAGAGAGATGAAAAATGTCTTTGAGAAGAGTTTCCCATGACGTGGTTGTTACCCCTTCGAACAATGAAAATGGATTGATTGCTCCCGTAGGGGCGGCCCTCTGTGGCCGCCCTCTTGAGGAGCCCACAGAGGGGCTCCCCTACATTTATTAATTTGGACTCGAT
>CAYGXB010000271.1:0-4628 GCA_964353605.1 uncultured Bacteriovoracaceae bacterium | reverse complement strand
GAAGAATCTTGATTTTGCATTTTAAGGGTTAACGGCTTTAGGCAACAACCCGTTGGCATTTGACAAAGTTACCATCCTTCACTGCGCTCAGGGTTAAACTCAACCAATAAATCGCATCATGAAGATAATGCCCGGTGCATACTGCAAGCCATGCCGAAAGGGCAATCCGTTGGGGGGGGTCGGATCGCCCTTCAGGGATCGCCTGCGACTTTGGCGCGCGGCTCACGTAATGAAGATCGCGTCGAAGTGACCTACTATCATCAGACCGATTGTCCTTGGCACACGCTGCATTGCTGCCACGACTGTTCTAGCCCCCCCTCATGATCCAGGTGGGATCTGTGGGATTGAGATTCTTTTTGGCTGATGAACGTGCTATAATCCTTTCAGTGGAGGTGGGTATGTGCGATACTTTTGGGGCATTGTCGGCATGGACGGGAACAGGTCAGGCCATATTCGGAAAGAACTCGGACCGGGAGCCGGACGAGACACAGCTGGTTGTCTCCATCCCGAGGATGGAGCATGGGGATCAAGAGACCGTGCGCTGCACCTATGTCACCATCCCCCAGGCAAAGGCCACTCACGCCGTGCTGTTGAGCCAGCCCTTCTGGATGTGGGGGGCCGAGATGGGGGTCAACGAAAAGGGGGTGGTCATCGGCAACGAGGCCATCTTCACCAAGGTCAAGTCCGAGAAGAAACCCGGGCTCATCGGCATGGATCTCCTGCGGCTGGCCCTCGAGCGGGCAGACACGGCGAGAGGCGCTTGCGAGGTGATCGTAACGCTGCTCAAACAATATGGACAGTATGGTCCGTGCGGTTACCGGGACAAGCGCATGACCTACATGAACTCCTTTCTCTTCATGGACAGAGGGGAAATCATCGTCCTCGAGACCGTGGGAAGGGACTATGCATTCAAGACCTACAGGGATTATGCCGCCATATCGAACACCATCAGCCTGGAAACGGATTGGGACGAAGCCTCTCTGCCCGGGGGAACCAATGTAAAATCCTTCCGGGATCCCTTCATGACCTATTTTGCAGGCGGCAGCGCGCGAAGGTTATGTTCGCTGCAGCAGGTCATGGAAAGGTACGGCCGCATGGATATCCCGGATGCATTTGCCCTGCTCAGGATGCATAACCCGGGGCTGGGTTTCAACCGGGATGTCTGCATGCATGCACAGGGCCCTCTCATCAGGCGTTCTCAGACAACGGGCTCCCTGGTGGTCGCCTTCAACCCCGAAGGCCTCTTCAAGATCTTCGTCACCGCCGGCTCCGCACCGTGCCTCACCCCATTCAAACCCGTGCTCCCCGGTCATCTTCCCGCGGATATCAGCCGGGGATCGGACCATTATGCCGAGGATTCCTCCTGGTGGCGGCATGAAGCCTTCCATGTCAATGCACTCTTCCATGACGGGGCGCTCCGGGAGGTAACTCGAAGCGCTATCGAGAAGATCGAGAAGGTCTCCGGGGATATCCCCTTTTACCCCTGGGACAGCCATGAGGCTGCGCTGATACAGCTTTCCCAAGATGTATTTTCCATGGCTGAGCAGAAGGAACGGGATTTGCTCGCACAGATGAAAGGCGGCAAACAAAGCCGCAGCGCCTACTGGCTGCGCATCGCCAAACGGAACAAGATCCCCCTGGTCTAGGGCTTGTTGGTATGCAGATGCACGTTTGCCTCATATGCCTTTCTCCCAGCGTCGGGCATGCTTGTGCTTTTCTCGTTGACTTATGATGCTTGGCTGATGTTTTAATGATGTATACCTGTCATGAAAGGAGGTCGATGCTATGGAGTGTGCACTGCACAAGAGCTTGATCCTGCTGAGGGGACTCCCCTTCTACCCCGCGATCCAGGCCAAGGCGAAATATGCGCTCCTCGATGTCTCGTTAGCTTTTCTCGGGGCCGCATTCGAGGTGGTTTCGCAGAAAGTGCCCGAGCTGAAAAACGAGATCGCTGACTGGGCCGACGGGAGGAAGTTCGCCTTAGGGGTATTGCCGAAGGGACCCTACATCACGCTGGAGAAGCGGGGGGACGCGGTGTATTATCTCGGCAAAGGGCTACAATCACCGGATGTGACCTTTCTCTTTAAAAACTTCGATGCCGGGGTGCCGGTCTTTGCAGGCCTGAAAAGCTCACACCAGGCAATGGCCGAGGCCAAGATTCTCATCCAGGGGAATCTTGTCTACGCCATGGAGGTCAACCGGGCGCTCGCCATCGTGCTGGCCTACCTCTTCCCCGTAACCGTTTTTAAGCACCTCTTCAAGGCGCCGCCGAAGCTCGGTCTGGCTATGCTCATCAACAAGGCCAAGGTACAGGGTGCTCTAACGCCCACTTTTATAAAGCATATGATTTCAAGCGTGAAATAACGAGAAGAAGGAGGAATGGACATGCTGCCAAAATACTATCAGTTCTATTGCCCGGTGAAGATTCTCTCCGGCTATCAGGCCGTCAGCAATATACCCTTCGAGATGAGGCTCCTCGGCTGCAAGCGAGCCATGATCGTGACGGATAAAGGGATTGTAGGAGCAGGGCTCATCGATATCGTGAAGGCGGCCTTTGCCGATTCCGACCGCGAGATCGGCTCGATCTTCGATGAAGTCCCGCCGGATTCCAGCAATAGAATAGTCAATAAGCTGGCCAAGCTCTTCGAGCGTCATAAATGCGACTGCTTCATCGCCATCGGCGGCGGCAGCGCCATGGATACGGCCAAGGGGGCGAATATCGTGATCTCGGAAGGCACCGACGACCTTCTCAAGCTCCAGGGGGCGGAGATCATCACCAAGGATCTGAAGCCCATGATTGCGGTCCCGACCACATCGGGCACCGGGTCCGAGGTGACGAAGGTCGCTGTCATCTATAACGAGGAGGCGAACTGCAAGATGACTTTTGTGGCCGACAAGCTCTATGTCGATGTTGCCGTCCTCGATCCGGCCATGACCGCGACCATGCCGCCGAAGATCACGGCGGCAACGGGCATGGACGCCCTGACGCATGCCATGGAGGGCTTTACCTGCCTGCAGAAGAACCCCATCAGCGACAGCTTCAACAAGGCGGCCATCGAGTTGATACGACGCTACCTCGTGCGCGCCACCGAGAACAGCAAGGACGAGGAGGCGCGGCTCGGCATGGCGAACGCCGCGCTCTTGGCCGGCATCGGCTTCTCCAATTCCATGGTCGGTCTCGTGCATTCGTTGGCCCATGCCACCGGCGGTGTCGCCCATGTGCCGCATGGAGTGGCGAATGGCATATTCCTGCCCTGGGTTCTCGAGTACAACAGCGACAAAGTCCCGGAATACATCGCCGAGCTTTCAGGGGTGCTGGGCGGCTCCATCGACTACCTCGAGGCCAAGGACCAGGCCTCGGTCACCGTGTCCCTGGTGAGGAATCTTCTGAGCCGTCTAAACCAGATCTCGGGCCTGCCCATACGCTTACGCGATGCCGGGATCACCGAAGACATGTTCCCCGTCATTGCCAAGCTGGCCGTCAATGATGGGACGTTGATTTATAATCCGAAAGAGGCAACCTACGACGACGCCCTTATGCTCCTGAAGAAGGCGTTCTAAGTTTTAACCGTCCTGTCGGGGCACGGCGCGCCGTGCCCCGCACATGTAATATCAAGTTGCCATCAAATTCCGATCAATAAAACTCAACCCCCCCCCGACCCCTTTGACCACTCCTGAAGATTCAGGTGGGGATGGGGGGGCATGAGATTCTTTTGATTGCAACTCGGCATGAGGTGTCCGCCCAAAGCTACAGCCGCATCGAGGACTCCCTTTTTTGCAAAAAGCGATTCCTTCAAACAGTGCTTATAATGGACCGCTTGATCCGGAGATAATGATATCAACGACCTTCAGAGCAGAGGAGAAGCTGATATCGCCCGAGCAGCCATCGCCCTTGACGGTGTCGCCGACGAAGTAAAGGCCTTTTATGGTATCGCAGACGACCCAGGGCCGGTGTGGTTTCGACTGCGCGGGCTTGAGGATGGTGCCGTTCAAAACCGACACGACGAGCTTGCGCTCCTTGACGAGGCCGGGGAGGAAGTCTGGGAAGATCCCTGCGATGGCAGCCTTGAGCCGGTGCTCGGTGTTTTCCACGACAGTGAGATCGCCGTCAAAGCCCCAAGGGAGCATGATGCCCCAGGTGGAGAGGCAGGCGCCCGGGGGGGTAAGGCTGGGATCGGTGTTCGACTGGAAGCGCGCCCAGATGGGGATGTCCACGCCAAGGATGCTGCCCCTGATGGTGGTGACTGGTTTATGCGTGATGAAGTCAAAGCTCAAACCCGAACTGTATTCCAGGTTTTCCACGTAGGAAACGAATTTTTTCGGGAACAGGGATTTGTCCACGAGGTCGAAGAGCAGGGGGAGGCGGGCTGCAAATATGATCCGGTTCGCCTCGAATTTCCCCGTATCCGTGACCACGCCGGTAGCATGGCCTTGGTCGATCATGATGGCAGTGACCTTCTCATTGAGCCTGATCTCGCCCTTTTTCAGGATGTGTTGCTTGAGTTTGGTAAAGATCTGCTGCGAGCCGCCCGCCGGTTCCCCGACACCGATGCCTGCAGCGAGCACACGCTGGAGGAAATCGATCACCTCCCCGGCGCTTACCTTGGCCGGATCCGGGCACATGACGG
>CAYGXB010000270.1:0-4638 GCA_964353605.1 uncultured Bacteriovoracaceae bacterium | reverse complement strand
GATAGGCCGCTCACGGGAGGGATCCTCATCACCGGCAACCATCCAGGAAAAGCGCGCACCATGGAAGAGCTCAGGAAAGACTTCGAGAAGGTCTTTGCGCTCCTGCCCGGCAGGCACAGACTGTCGCTGCATATGATGTACGGGGATTTCGGAGATGGTTATGTCGACCGAGATCGGATCGAACCGAAACACTTCGCGGTGTGGGTCGATTGGGCTCAGTCGATCGGCATCAAGCTCGACATGAATGCCACCCTCTTCTCCCACCCCAAGGCGGACTCCGGTTTCACGCTGAGTCACAAGGATGAGGCAATACAGAACTTCTGGATCGAACATGTCATCAAGGCCCGC
The DNA here is from genome assembly GCA_964353605.1 of uncultured Bacteriovoracaceae bacterium. Lineage (GTDB taxonomy): Bacteria > Desulfobacterota > Desulfomonilia > UBA1062 > UBA1062 > CAYGXB01. The sequence goes on along the minus strand of CAYGXB010000270.1, from coordinate 4,290 downwards.
GAAGTGACGGCCTATATGGGACGCACGCTTGGCAGCCCCGCCATACATAACCTATGGATACCGGACGGTTCGAAGGAAATCCCTTATGATAGCCGCGCCCCACGGCTGCGTTTAAAGGACAGCCTCGATACCATATTCTCCCACACCTTGCCGGAGGATGAGATGAAAGATGCCGTGGAAGGCAAGCTCTTCGGCATCGGGAGCGAATCATACGTGGTCGGCTCATACGACTTCTACCTAAGCTATGCCATTGCCAACGGCAAGATGTTGACCGTTGATAACGGGCACTTCCATCCGACCGAATCGGTTGCGGATAAACTCAGCGCACTCCTGCCGTTCGTAAAGGAACTGCTCCTGCATGTAACGCGGGGTATTCGCTGGGACAGTGACCATGTGCCGATCCTCAACGATGAAATCATGGGGATCTGCCAGCAGTTGGTGCGGGGCGATATGCTCAAGAAGGTCAATATCGCCCTGGACTTCTTCGATGCGAGCATCAACCGCATCGGGGCTTATGTCATCGGGGCAGATAGCGTCCTCAAGGCCCTGCTCTATGCAGTGCTGGAGCCTGCCCGCCTGCTGGAGGAGGCGGAGAAGAGCGGGGATTACTACGCCCGACTCGCCCTTCAGGAACAATCCAAAATCATGCCCTTCGGAGCGGTATGGGATTACTGGTGCATGCAGGAAGGTTTACCGACCGGCACAAAGCTGATGGACGAGATACGCCGCTATGAACGTGATGTGCTCATGCAGAGAACATGAAAGGAGGAGGGCCGATGAAACTGGGAATTCACGCATACGCATGGTGCGCGCAGTGGAGCAACGCCTCACTCGATCTCATCGACCGTGTAAAAAGTTTCGGGATGGACTTCATCGAGATCCCACTCATGTGCCTTGAAACATTCGATGCCAAGGCCATCAAAGAGCGCCTGGACAATGTCGACCTCGAGGCTCTCACCTCAACGGTGCTGCTGAAGGACACCGATATAACGAGCACTGAGGCGCATATCCGGGAAAAGGGGGTCGCCTATCTCAAAGACTGTGTGCGGGCTTCGAGCGCCATCGGGGCGAAGAGCTTCTCGGGCGTCATCTATTCGCAGCATGTCAAACAAGCGCTCAAACGGCCCGATGAGCGCGCCTGGCAGCATTCCGCCGCTTGCCTAAAGGAAGTGGCCCGTTTTGCCAGGGATCTCGGAATGGTAATCGGGCTTGAACCGGTCAACCGGTATGAAACGTATCTCATCAACACGTGCGAGCAGGCCCTGATGCTCAAGGAGATGATCGGCGAGGACAATGTGAAGATCCACCTCGACACCTATCATATGAACATTGAAGAAAAGAGCTTCTACCAAGCCACGAAGATGGCTGGAGAGCATCTCATCCATTACCATCTCTGCGAAAACGATCGGGGCATTCCCGGTACTGGGCTCGTGAACTGGGATGATATATTCAAGGCGCTCTCGGAGATGAACTACCAAGGCTATGCAGCCCTGGAGAGCTTCGTCGACTGTACGGACAACATGAACACCTGGGTCTGGAGACAGCTCGCCCCCAGCGGAGATGTGCTTCTCAAAGAGGGAGCTGCGTTTATTCGTAAGATGCAAAAGAAATACGGATTGTCATGAATTGTCTGGGAGCCGCGGCATAAGTATACATATACCTTGCAGGTCGTGCATATCGCCCTGTCAGTGCAACCCTCAAACCCTCCTTACTTCTGCATCTTCAGGGGGGCTGGACATCCCCAGCTCAGTCCAGTTGCAACGGTTGTTGGGCCTCCTCTCAGCCAATGTTGACCACATTTTCTTCCCCCCCTCCTTTTGGGCTTGCCGTAGGTAATTCATTTCAACTATATGCATTATACAAGGTGGCAGGGAGTGCTTGAGGTAAGACGAGTAGAAAGCAAAAAGATGTTGCGGGATTTCATAGTGCTCCCCTGGTCGGCGAAGATTTACGCCAACGATCCCCTCTGGATTCCCCCGCTTATCAGCGACCAAAAGGATCTTTTCAATCCGCGCAAAGGCTATTTCTTCGAGATAGGGGAGGTGGCATTCTTCCTTGCTTACAGGGACCGCACACCCGTCGGCCGCATCACCGCACACGTGAACCGGCTCTATGAGGAGAAATACGACAACGAAACGGGATTCTTCGGCTTCTTTGAGGCCATAAACGACCCGGAGGTCGCGCAAGCCCTCTTTAACGCCGCCGCGGAATGGCTCAAACAGAAGGGAAAGAAGGTCATGAACGGTCCCCAGAGCTTCTCAATCTACGACTACGTGGGGTTCGAGGTGGAGGGCCTCGAAGTCATGCCCGTCGTGGGGCTCTTTCACAACGCACCTTGTTATAAAGATATGGCAGAAGCTTGCGGTTTCAAGAAGTGCATCGACTGGTACTGCTACCTGGTGCGAAAGATTGACGATTACAAACCCTATCTCAAGGACATCCGGAACAAAATCATGCAGCACATGGATATCGAATTCAAGAACCTCGACAAACGCGATATGATGAGGAGATTAAAACAGGTGCAGGCAATATTCAATACTGCTTGGGAGGGGAATTGGGGGCATCTTCCCCTCACGGATAAGCAGACGGAGATGTTTTATAAGGAATTAAAGATGATCGCCGTCCCGGAGCTCACCATCTTCGCCGAGAAGGCCGGCAAGACGGTCGGATTCATCATATCCATACCGGATATAAACCCTGCTCTGCGCACCTTGAATGGCAGGCTCTACCCCTGGCGTCTGCTCAAGTTCCTGGGGGAGGCGAAGAAGACAAAAAAAATCCGGACGCTCATCATGGGGGTCCTCCCGGAGTACCGCGGACAAAAGATAGACGACGTCTTCTATTTAAAGACGATCGAGGAGGGAATCCGCCTGGGGTACACCGAAGCCGACTGCTCCCTTATCGTGGAGACGAACCGGAAGATGATCAGCGCCTTGCAGCCTCTCTTCGCCGAGCGCTACAAGACCTACCGGATCTACGAGCGGCCGATCGTCTAGCCGGAAACGGCTCTTTTTCCCTTACCAGGCAAGGTGCTCATGCCGGTGCGATCCCTTCCACAGATGAGCGACATTGAGAGGCTTGGACCATAGGCGTATACAATCAGCCCGAGGATTACCCCGGCGATGATGTCGGTTACGTAGTGGTAACGCAGATACACGGTGGAGAAGATGATAAGTGCACCCCAGAGGGTGGCCGCGGGGAAGAAGGTGCGGTGATAGCGCCTGGCGAGGAGGATCGCAAGCAGGGATACGAGGGCATGTCCGCTCGGACAGCAGTCCCGCATCATGCCTTCAGCTATGTTCAGAGAGTTTCTTAAAAAGTTGAAGATGAGCACCCCAGTTAGGGGAAAACTCTGTAAATGATTCAGTGTGAACCGGGGGCCGATGGCCGGCAGAAGATAATATCCGATGTAGGAGAGGTAAAATCCCATGAGGATGGTCGAGGCATTGATATGAAAATCAAGCCGGGATCGTTTGAAGTACAAGAGCAGGCAGAGGGTGAAGGGCAGGAAGTAGAAGCTCGCGTAGGCTATCTGGAGCACCTCGGTGAGGAGCGGGAAGGTGATGCGCTCGAGCAGGACGGTGGGGTCATGACCAAGGAAAAGGAAACGGTCGATCAGAATCACGATGCTGTCCACATCATGCGGGTTGACCAGCGGGATAAGCTTCCGGTTCTCCATATAGATGATAATGATGATACCGAGCACGTACCAGTCTCTGAAATATCGTAACCACGTGAACTGATAATGCTTATGCGCCGTGCTCACGATGAGGATAAAGGCGAGGATGAGCAGGTTCATGGTGAAGATGTCCGCTGTCAGGCGGAGCCCTGCGAACAGCATCATGAGGAGGTTGAGGAGCATGGCCATAGCGATCGTGAGCCGTTCCTCCAGGTTCAAGAGAGCATTGCATGCCTTCCAGAATCCGCTCGTCACTGTCCTCATCCCCTTCCTGCTAAATGCTCCAATAAATATCCAATGACCCCCTCTCAGGTCAACTGGTGATTTACGAATGTGAGGGCATGCTAAGGCGCGGGTGAAATCAAAGCAGCAGGCGGGGGGGGGGGGGGGGGGGGGGGGGTAACAAGGCATGCGATATAGGTTTTCCTCAGGATGGCGGCATTGCCGTTTTCTTTTTTTTGCTCTTGAAATGCACCCTGTGCCCGCACTAGGTAAGGAGAAAAAGGAAAGGAGAAACCATCGCCATGCCCGAATTGCCGGAAGTGCAGACCATCGTGGATGACCTGATCAGCGCCGGGGTGCAAGGCACCGTGATAACCTCGGCTAAGGTG
>CAYGXB010000269.1:0-4650 GCA_964353605.1 uncultured Bacteriovoracaceae bacterium | reverse complement strand
CGCCCGAGGGCGTCGTCGGCCGGCCCACCAAAGCAAGCGCCAGAAAAGCCAAGCGGCCTGTCGCGGCCATCCTCAAATACCTGACACTCTGCATCGACCAGATTCTCGAAGCCTTCCCACCAGGCAAGGTGCCCCCGGTCGAGAAGGTAACGCTCAGATCGGCCGTGGAAATGGCGCCCTACCTCAAGGAGCCGCTCAGCAAGGGCTGGAAATCGGTTTATTCGCTGCCGAAGATCGGCTTCTGATTGCTGATCCAGCCTCGTCTTTATGTGGCGGCATCAGATCAGCTTCTGCTCCAGGACCCAGCGATAGGTCTCGACAAGGGCTGAAAGGGCATCCTTTTTCGGTTCGTATCCAAGGATCCTTCTGGCCTTGGATATGTCGTAGTCGCCCCCTGTCAGGGAAAAGGGCAGGAGCTCCGCCGGCGTGTCGGTCATGGGCAGTGAAATGTCGAATTTGACAGCCAGATATACCAGCGGCGGCATGATCCAGTGCGGGATTTGAGCAATCCGGGAAGTTGAGCCTACAGTTTTTATGAAGCGGGAAAAGAATTCCCGCGTGGGTTCGGCAGGTCCTGCGGAGATGTTGAAGGCCTCGCCGTCAGCCTCTTTTCTCTGGAATGCGGCAATGAAGGCATCAGCAACATCAGAGGCGGCCACTATCGTGAAGGGGATATCGGGGCCGCCGGGAAGAGGCAGCGGCTTGCCGTTTCGCACGCGCCGCATCATCGACAGCGCGGCTTTCTCGTGGTAGAAGCCTGCGCCCATGATCATGGGCATTCGCAGCATGGAAACCCTCAGACCGTGATGCTTCCGGTATTCAAGCAGCATCCGCTCGCACTCCCACTTGTTGCGGCTGTAAATACCCGTGAAAAGCTTCGGCGACTCTTCATGAATGGGAAAGTTCGTCTGCGCGCCATAGATCTCTATGGTGGAGGCGAAGATCAGCGCCGGAACCTTGTGGCGCAGGCAGCCTTCGGCCACATTCCTTGTCCCTTCCACATTCACCCGCCGGAAGCCATTCTCGGACAGGCGGGCTTGGGGCATGCGCCCGGCTAGATGGAACGCTACCGCGCAGCCTCGGCAAGCCTCGGATACGGTCGTGGCATCAGATACATCGCCTTTCGCGAACTCAACGCGCTCCAGTCCTTGAGGAGGAGAAGTGAGATCAAGGACACGCACCTCCATACCACGATTGAGGAGTGCGGCAACCAGATGGCGTCCCAGCAGGCCGCTTCCTCCTGTCACTAAAGCCCTCTGTCCGATCGGGTCATTTATAACCACGTTTTCCTCCCCACGACTTGACCCTTTTGAATTAGACGCATTATAATGTACCGCATTCGTTTTGTCAAAAAGGAGACGATTATGCTCGAGCATCTCTGGGCAGAGGAAACATTGAGCTGGATCATTGCCCCGCAGGACCGCTTGCCCGGCCCCGAGGACTTGCAAAAGGCCGCGCTGTATTTCGTCTGGGGTTTTCTCATGGATCCCCGGTTCATCCAGGGACTCTTGCACCGCATCATCCCATTTGCACCGGCTGTCATCCGGGGATACCGCCGGGAGACCTTTGTCAAGGATGGAAAGCGGGGTTTTCGACTGATCCCCTTCGACCAAGGTATCGTGATGGGGGTTGTCCTCATTGCGCCCTCTGATGAGGAGGTAGCCATGCTGGACCGCTTCGAACAGGTGCCTGAGGTGATGGTCAAGCGCAGGATCGAAGTCACGATCGGCGACCTGGTGCGCGAGGCCAACATCTACATGGCAGTGTAGGCTTTAACCTGCATATACCCTGCCGGTCGAGTGGAGCAGTGCTTATCCGTATTGCATCTGTTCAGGACGCACAGCATGAAATTGCCATTGTCCCTGAAAGGGAAGACGTGACCAAAATGTGCAAATTTTTTTTGACACCCAAACGTTCTCTCTCTATACTGCCTTCATCGCAAAGGAATTGCGTCTCAGTTGGAAATTAAGGAGCGATGCCATGGCCAAAAAGAAGAAATTCTACGAGCTATCGATGGAACCTCAATGGCGGGAAGACACCAAGCGAGCGTACGTCACGATTGAATCAATGGGCGAGTCAGTGCTTCTATTGAAAGAGGAGGACGTCCTTGAGGTCCTGGAAGGGGCCTACGATATGCACTGCCATGCCTTCCCGGACCCGCTCATTGATACAGGCTGGGACCAGATTCAGGTGACAAAGGCAGCCACCGACCTGGGGATGGGAGGGGTGGTCTTCAAAGCGCACACCTTCCCGACTGCCGCCACTGTGCCGTTTGTCAACCAGGCGGTCGAAGCGTATGCAAAGGCCCTCGAGAAAAGGCCTGCGTGGGCATACGGCGGCATCGTCCTGAACGGTTATGTCGGCGGCTTGCATCCGGAGTCGGTTGAGATGTGCGCCCGGCTGGGCGGGAAAGTTGTCTGGCTTCCGAGCCATGATTCGGCTCATCATAACCGTGTTATCGGAGAACCTGGAGGTATCGAACTCCTCGACCAGGATGATAAACCTCTCACAGAACTCTACGAGATCTTCGAACTTGTAGCAGCTCACCATATGATCCTCGACCCATGTCATGCCAGCACCAAGCAGCGGTTCATCATCGTCGAAGAAGCCAAGAAGTTGGGCGTGGAAAAGATCATGATCACCCACCCCAACTGGAATGTCACCAAGATGACCTTGGAGCAAGAGCGAGGAATCAGCAAATTGGGAGCCTATATCGGCCTTTTCTGTTATGGGGATATTCCGAACTTCAACAATCCCAATTGCGATCCGATGTATGTGCTCGAGTGCATACGTGCCATAGGCCCTGATCGTTGCTTCATTGCTTCAGATCTAGGCACCATAGTCAATGTACCACCCACCGAGGGGATGAAACTGTTCGTGCGCATCTTGTTGGCCTTGGGAGTGAAAAAGGCTGACATCCGCAAGATGTGCGTTGATAATCCCCGCTATCTCTTGGGGCTTGATTAGCTTTCGGAGGTGGAGAATGATCCGGCAAAACCTGCTCCGCGATGCCATCAAGCGGCCGCTGCTGCTTTCCTACCATCCCCTCTGTCGCTTCTATAAGGGAGGGGCCCTTGTCCGCGCCTTTCGCGGCGTTTCCAGCGGGCCGGACGACTGGTGGTCCGAGGACTGGGTCGGTTCGTGCACTCTCGCCGGGAACAGCGACCCCGATGGCTCTCCACAGGGCCTCAGCACTGTGGATGTCATCGGGTTGGGCCCGGTCACGCTCAAGAGCCTAGTAGAAACGTTCCCTGAAGAGATGGTTGGCGCCCGCTTCGTCGAACGCTGGGGCCCGACCACCGCCGTGCTGGTGAAGATCCTCTCGCCGGCTGGGCCAGTCCCCCTTCACGTCCACCCCAGTCGCGCCTGGGCGGCGCAGCACCTCGGGTCCAACTTCGGTAAAGTCGAGGGATGGATCCTGCTCGAGACGCCAGGCGAGGGGACCGAGCCCGCCTACTTTGCCACGGGTTTCAAGGAGGGCATAACGCGTGAGTGTTTCCGCGCAATGGTGGACTGCCGGAACGGTAAGGCGCTCCGCGATGCGCTTCATCGCACGGAAGTCCACCCCGGTGAGGTCTATGTAGCCTACCCGGGGGTGCCGCATTGCGTGGGGCCCCAGATCCTCTCCATCGAGGTCCAAGAGCCAACCGATCACATGGTCATCGCCGAGTGGTCCGGCGAGGACGAGGCCGGAGCGACGATGGGCCTCGGTTGGGACGTGGCGCTCGACCTCATCGATTACACGCCGACCGAACAGGAGATCGCTATAGCAAGTGCCCGCCAGCAGCCAAGCGTGCTGCGCGAGCATGGGGACAATCGCGAGACTCGGCTCGTCAACGCCGATGTGCTCGATTTTTTCGATGCCACCCGGCTTGAAGTGGCCGATGAGATCGCGGTCGAGGATGGCCGCTTCTCCGTGGACATCGTCACCGCTGGTGCCGGGAGGATCGAGGGCGATTTTGGTGTCCTGCCGATCCACAAGGGCGAGGCCTTCGCCTGCGCGGCATCACTCGGGCATCGTTTCCACGCTGGCCGAACGCCGTTCCAGGTCGTACGCTGCATGGGGCCGGTCGTGTAAGCCGGCGACGCTCCCCTTCTCTGCACTATCGTTGATCGGCTTTGGCGAGGTGCCCTCGGCTGAGGGAGGAAGAAAGCTTATGAGGATCTTTGTAGGATTATGTACGATTGGGACTTGAGTGCTTGGTCTTCTGCCTCGGCCTGTGCAGACTGATGTTCAACGCGGAGATATTCCCGAAAAGAGCGACTATCAAGAGATAGAGGGGCTGACGCCTGATTTCATCTTGGGATTTGATCAGGCGCTGGACGACACCGAGGCAGAAGGTTCCAAGACGAACATCGATGAAGGGGTATATCACTGCATCGCCGAGAAAGATGCAGTGATGCCGTGTTTCTTCGAAAATCATGGTTGGGTTATATGGAATGAAAAAGGAGCGATCGAATCTGGTCATGTGTGAACCGCGGTGTCTTAAAATGCTGGGCTTTGAAACACCGGGCTGAACAGGCGCTTCATGGCATTCCACAAGTGTTGACAAGCATGGAGTCTTCTTGTAAACAATAAGCAAGTTTTTTCCGCGACAGCGTGCCATCAAGCGAGAATGCCAGGGGGTTCTTTCATGGATGAAGTGAGGC
>CAYGXB010000268.1:0-4672 GCA_964353605.1 uncultured Bacteriovoracaceae bacterium | reverse complement strand
GAGTGTTGTCATTGTAGGCACGCACGGCCGCAAAGAACTCGTCGATGTTTCTCAATGGGGTTCCCGGCGGGATGTCGCATCCGGATGAAATGACGAAATTCTTGTAGGAGGACATCCTGATAAGGAGTTCCCCGGTCTTTGCTCTTACCGCTTCCGTCGTCCCGTTCCTGAAGACCGTTACCGGGTCGAGATTGCCGAACACGATGATAGGAGAGGATATCTGCGGCAGGATATCCGCCAAATCCACGGCGTTTCCGAAATGTAATCCCATGGCTCCGGTGGATAGCATTGATGGCGCATGACGCTTGGTACTGCCGCAGTTGTGAAGGATTACCATAAAACCTTCATCCTGCACCTTTTTAACGATCCTGCTCACATAGTGCGATGAAAATTCGTCACACTGTGCAGGTGAAATAAGACCAGCCGCTGGTTCGGCGATAACGATGCCGTTCGCACCGCTATCCTTGAATGCCTGAACATATTGCACCAGAAAATCCGTGCATTTGCCGAGCACGACATGCACCGTTTCAGGCTCTCTGCGGGTATTCACCAGGATCTCGGTCATGCCACACAACCTGCCTGCAAGGGAGAAGGGGCCGATATGGCATCCGAAAAGCGGTCTGTCTTTTATTTCAGAAGCCGAGAGCGCCGCTGCCTCAAGATAGACACTGGTCCTCCCGCTCCCCACCGCGGGAACTTCCAAGGCACATGCGGTTTCCCTGTCCTCCACGATCTTTCCGATCACGGTTGGGGTCTCGTTTTCGGTGTAACGTATTGCGCTGCCGAAGGCCTCGGCCTCCACCGAGAGGTCCATGAGGGTTATGGAGGCCGCCGAGGGATACCGGGAGGCCAGGGCCTGGATGCACTGAGCCTGCCTTTTCCCGTCCTTTACCACGTCAAGGATGTGCATGCCCGTCATTTCAAGCCCCGTAGAAGCCATGAGAGGGAATGCCAGCCTTTCATCGGAAAGCAAGACTCTCTGTACCCATTGTTGCATATTTACCTTCATCGGTCTCTCATGCCTCCTGAACGTTATATGACGATACCGCCCAACGCTTCATAAAGCTTGTTATATACGCAATCCATCATCCGCTTGCATACCATCCCCATTCCTCGACCGCCTCGGTCATGGTCCGAATGTTTTCCACCTTCGCATTGGCCGGAATGGAACAGCCGGAGCTCAAGATGAAGCCGCCGCCGGCGCCGATCTTTTCAATGAGTCGCTTGCAATAGCTGCGCACCTCATCTTTCGTTCCATACGCCGTCAAAGTGCTGGGGACATCGCCCATGATCGCCATGCGGTCTCCCAGGATTTCCTTGGCCTTGAAGATGTCTGTAAAACTGTCGAGTTCCAGGATACACCTGGCTTTCGGGAACCTCTGAAAATAATGCAGAAACCTTGTCCAGTCGGTATCGCAATGCAGAACAGGGGTTATCCCTGCATCGACGAGCCCCTGGACCAGGAATTCGATATCAGGCAAGATGAGCGCTTCGAAGAGTTTTGCTGATACAAAGATTGGCGATGATCGGCTCAGCCCGATAAAAACCCTCTTGATGCCATTCTGCTCGATTGCGGAGAGGGCGATATTCAGGAAATCTTCTCGGTATCGTTTCCCTGCGGCCTTGATCTTATCAGGAAGCCGCCTCAGGTCCAGAAGTCCTTGATGCAATGACCTGGCGAAGCACAAATATTCGAACACTGGCCCGGGGATGACAAAACCTACCGCTGGCTCAATGCCGGTTTCCCGCAACCGTCTGGAATGGTCTATCGTTTCCTTTATGGAATGGTCGATATCGGCTAATGCGCTTTCCAAGGTGATCTCCGGGTATATCCGCGATACCAGAACCGGGAAGAGCGCAAAGAGGCCGCCGGATGCCAGGAGATCGTAATCCTCATCCTGCATGAAACAGCATTCCTCGAATTGATGCGTGCTGTTTTTCGGAAGATCGATACCTGGGATTTTCATGCGCGCTGGGACACCAATGCGATTGAGTACAGGATCGGCCGTTTCCGCCAGAAAGGTCATATCCCAGGTGAAATCCACGGCGGTTTTCAATACCGCCTGGAAACGCTTTTCTGAATCGGCCATGAGCTCGGCATTGGTAATGCCGGTATAGGTAGCGGCCCAGTGATCCAGGTAAGGCGCCAGGGGGACCTTATCCGGGGTTTCGAGGGCGATGACGGCATTGATTCTTTCCGCTGCATTCATTATCTTATCTTTTTCTTCTATGGCTGATGTGCAAAAAAACGTTTGGCAATCGCTACTGCCTCAACGGCGTCACGGCCATAAAAATCGGCGCCGATCGCATTTTTGAGCCTTTCATTTGTGGGCGCACCGCCGATCATGATCTTGATGCGTTCGCGGTAACCAGCTTCCGAAAGGGCATGGATGGTCGCACGCATCGCATCGATGGCGGTGGTCAGCAAGAGGCTCATGCCCACCAGAACGGCACCGGAATTTTTTACCGCCTCGACGAACTTCTCAGGCGGAACGTCAACCCCCAGATCAATGACGCTGAATCCAGCACATTCGAGCAGCATGACAACAATGTTCTTGCCAAGGTCATGGATGTCCCCTTGCACTGTGCCGATGATCAGCCGGCCGGCCGGGATCGAATTCGTGGCTTTGATATATGGTTTTATTTTCGTCATCGCACTCTTGAATAGTTCCCCTGCATAAACCAACTCTCCGAGGGCATACTCGCCCTCGTTGTATAATCCTCCCACCGCTTCCATTCCCTGTGAGAGCTCGTCGACGATCTTGAGCGGGTCTGCATGCGTGGTTATATAACCATCGATTATTCCTTTCACCGCATCTTCATCAAGTCTGGCCATGGATTGCGACAATGCGGTTAAATCATTTCGATCCTGCATAATGTGTCCCCGTATAAAAAAAGCATGCACGCAAAAAAATGTCCGTTCCTTCCCTCAGGATGACTGTCACTGCGACATCGGCAACGGCCATAACGGAGGCCCGGGGGCGACGCCCCCCGGTCACCGTTTGGGATTGCACTAGGCTTGCATGATATCGGTTAGTCTTTTCTGGGTCTCCTCGGCATCCTTAACAATCCGTTCCATGAGATCCGCCACAGTGGGTATGTCCCTGATGAGACCGGTGATCTGGCCCACGGTGAGCACACCGTGTTCGACATCGCCGTCCTCGGTAGCGCTCTTGAGCGACTTGAAGGCATTCGCCATGAAGGCGAGCTGACTGGCGTTCTTCCAGCCGGAGGCGAGCACCCCGATGAAGAGCTTCAGGTAGGGGAGGTGGAGCTGCTTGGCGATAGCTTGCGAATTCAGTATGGCCTCGAGGAGCTTCCTGAGGTTGAGCCCCATGCGGATGGCATTTCTGGCCGCCTTGGTATCGAGCACCCGGCAGCCGAGGCCGTCGAAGCGCGTGGAATACAGGGTATCGTAGACGTCCTTTTCGAGCGAGAGCTTTTTGAAATTGTCGTGGAGCGGGCTCTCCTTAGTGGTCATGAACCGCGTGCCCATGGCGATCCCTTCGGCCCCCAGCGCCAAAGCTGCGGCCAGCCCCCTCCCGTCGGCGAAGCCGCCGGCGGCGATGACCGGTATGTTCACGGCCGTGGATATGGTCGGGACGAGGACGAGCGAGGTCACGTCGCCACCATGGGCGGCGGCCTCGTAGCCGGTGACGATGATGGCGTCCGTACCGTAGTCCTGGGCCCTCTTCGCATGCCGGTGGTTCACCACCGTTGCGACCACCTTGCCGCCGTACTGATGCGCTTCCTTCACGAGCCAGTCGCCCTTGCCGAGGGCGAAATTGATGACGGGGACATGCTCATCGAGGAACACCTTCGCATTCTCCGCCGCGCCGGGGAAGAGCAGGGTGGCGTTGGCGCCGAAAGGCTTGTTGGTGAGCGACTTGATCTCGCGCACACATTTGCGCGTCTGCTCGGCATCGAGCGGACCGGTGGCCAAGATGCCCAGGCCTCCGGCATTCGATACGGCGGCGACCATCTTCGGCACGCTGATCCAGCTCATGCCAGAGAGGACGATGGGATATTTGATGCCAAAGAGTTCGGTAATGCGGGTCTTCATAACGGCTCCTCCGGGTTATTTTATGAAACCATCGTTCTTTATACACTAAAGAGGGGTTTACAAGCAAGGCACAAAGCACTAAATTAAAAGGCAATAGCCGGCATGCCTTGGAACACAGGAACCTTCGACGAGGATGCAGGCTATATTTATTTCCCCCTTTTTCAATCATAGGTCTTGCTCTCGATCTCATGTGTGGCCTCCCTTGAGACCGAGGGAGGTCGGTGGGGGGGCAGCTTTTTCTAAACTAAGAGCCCGATCAGCATAGTTAACGCTTGATCTTGCCGGGGAGGATGTAAACGTAGGGTTTTTTCAGGATTCTGAGATGGAGGAAGCGGTCGATCTTCCGTAAGGCCAGGTAGATCCTCCAGATCATGGCGTCTTCCCGGTAATATGCGCTGACCTCCTTGATGGTGAGCGGGCTCAAGGAAAATTCGCCGGCCTCCGTAGTAAAGAAGTTGTTTGCCGTATCCACCAGGAGAGGTATGAGTTCGCTCCGCTGCTCCTTATAGAAGTTGGCTATGAGATCGATGGTCACCTTGCGGAAATCGTAGTACCTCGTCATCACGTCCTCGAGGAAAAGCCACCTGACCAACCATACGAGGAACGATG
>CAYGXB010000267.1:0-4685 GCA_964353605.1 uncultured Bacteriovoracaceae bacterium | reverse complement strand
ATAGGGGACATTTCTATTGAGTCTGGTAGGGGACATTATCAAAGAGTCGCGACACAAATCCTGGCATTTGTATTGACTTTTTTATTTATCGTATTATTATTAAGGATTGCTAACGCTCATTATGGCGTAGACAATACATCACATGAGAGGAGGTTTCTATGGATGCATTAAGAAGAACGAACATAGGCCATGCCCTGGTGAAGTTCCTGATCTCCTGGGCGCTGATTGGAACCGGGGTATTGTTGATCTGCAGTGCCGCCTTCGCCGCTGTGCCCACCAGCATCACCATTCTCCATACGAATGATATGCATGCCCATCTGCAGGGATTCGGCCCCGAAGGCGACTATACCCCTTTGAGCCCCAATGACGATTTAACCGTGAGCGGTTTTTCGCGCATCGCCGCCAAGGTGCAGGAAATCCGCGCTGCGCGTGCTAATCCTGTCCTGCTCGTCGATTCTGGCGACTTCATGATGGGCACTGCCTTTGCCTTCCTGCGGGGGAAGTCCGAACTCACCCTCATGGACGCTTTGGGGTATGATGTGCTCACCCTCGGCAATCACGAGTTCGACTGGGGGCCAGTCGAGACCTCCAAGTTCTTCCTGCTGATCCCTGACCTCGGCCTCAATTTAGAGGTAGTGGCCTCCAACCTGATCTTCTCCTCCACGAGCACGAAGGACGATCTCCTTGAGTCCCTCTTTGGACTGGGGAATGTCATCCAGCCCTATTGGATCAAGGATATCGACGGGTACAAGGTTGGATTCTTTGGCTTGATGGGGGATGATGCCGGGAGCGTCGCGCCGTTCGCCTCGCCCGTGAAGTTTGAAACGCCGAGCGTGGCGGCTCAGGCGACGGTTGCTGCCCTGACGGACGCAGGGGCCCAGCTCATCGTGTGCCTGTCGCATTCCAGTCTTGATGAGGACTCGGCCCTAGCCCTGGCCGTACCGGGGATAGATGTGATCATCAGCGGTCACACCCATGAGAAAACCGCGACGCCCATCACCGTGGGCACCACTCTCATTGTTCAGGCCGGCGATCTCGGACAATACCTCGGGGTGCTCGATCTCACGCTGTCCCCACCCTCCCTTGCCAATTACGAACTCGTCACCATCAATGATACCATCACCGGTGATGCGACCATTCAGGGTAATGTCGATACCCTCAAATCCGAAATCGATACTGTGCTCGCGGGCCTCAGCTACCCCTACACCTATGACCAGATCATAGCCGAGACCGCATATGATCTCATCGCGACCGCTGGAAAGGAGGCCAACCTGGGCAACCTCGTTACGGATTCCATGCGCTGGATGGTGGACCTGGAGGAACCTGATACCCCAGTGGACTTCGCCTTTGAATCGAATGGGGTGATCCGTGATGATATCCTCAAGGGCACCACCGGGCACATCGCCTTTTCCGATGCGTTCCGCGCCCTGCCGCTCGGCTTCGGCCTAGAGAAGGACTCTCTGGACAATCCCTTAGTGGGCTATCCCATGCTTACCATCTACGCGACCGCGTCCGAGGTCAGAAAAGCGCTCGAGGTGCTTGCGTCGGTCTACCCCCTCAAGGGCAGCGACTACTGGATCAACGTCAGCGGGCTGAAGGTCGAATACAATCCCAAGCTGCTGATCTTCTTCCGGGTCAGGCGGATCTATGTCGGCGATGAGGTCAACGGTTACGATACCAAGCCGCTGGATACCAGCTCACGAAACACGAAGCTCTATAAGATTGCCATCAATTACTATGTAGCCCAGTTCATAAACGTGGTCGGCGACTACACCTATGGGATCCTCGCCATCGACCCCAAGGACAAGAACGGGATAAGCTACCGCAACACGACTGTCCATCCCGACGGTCTGAACGAGGCCCGGGTGGATCGTGATCCTGTTACCTCGGGTGTGCAGGAACTCCAGGAATGGGAGGGATTCGTCCGCTACCTGGAAAACTTCCCGAACAGCGGCGGCGGTGCCTACCCCGACGTGCCCGATCTCTATGCAGGGCCTACGGGCAGGATTACGGAGACCACCTGCTTCATCAACACCGCATCCATGTGACCGTACCTGCAAGGCTCAGGGCGAAACTTTCGCCCTGAGCCGTACCTCCCCAGAATGTGGGCACATTCTCCCAAGCCCACAAGGGAAACGTGTGCGCGGAGCGTTTTTTTCTTATGATAGTTCCCTGGCCGGCATGCTTCAAGGCGTCCTATCTCGACTTCAAGTTCGAATGCGAGGATGTACTCTAACGGGCTTTTGTCAAGCCGCAAAAACAGCCCCCCAAACCCTTTCCCCGCGACCCCTCTCATGGAGGGCCAGACACTGCGGGTGAAAGCCGGGGCCGAGGTTCAGACCTCTTTTTTGAAAAAGTCTCCTGGCACTGTCGCGCCCTCTTCCGTTATGCTCTGATTCACATAACTCTGTGCATTTTGTATGAGCATTGAGATGATAATGAGTACCCCCGAGAATGTAATCGTGAAATATGCCCTATGCGACGTCCCTATAACGAGAGGTACTTTTACCTGGGACAAATACCGCGGCACTCTCTTCATAAACAAGGAGGGTATAGGTGGGGAAGACAGCTTCCGCAATTCAGGGACAAGGGTGCAGGCGGGGGATATGATGCAAGCGAAGATATATTCAAGCCCATCTGCTGAGGCATGGTTGGACATCGAGCATGCGACATCGAGCCATATAGCATGCCTGTTCTTGTGACGATGGGCGGAACCTACGCCCCGGGGGACACCCTCCTATCAGGATGCCCGCGGGCTACCTGGTGCGGACATTTATCAATGGATCGGGTCGAGGATGTCCTGCCAGTTGTCCACAAGCCAGGAACCAAGATCGCCTGTGAAGGAGGCCTTGCCATGGTTGAAATTCACATACACCGCGGTGTTCTCGCCGGAGAGGGTCATGTTGCCGATAGCCCATATTCCGTTATCAAAATTTCCTGGCACAAAAATTTTGCTAATGGTATCCTTTGAGGGGTCCAAGAGATGTTCGGGGTTCTCGAAATCTTTGGGTGAGCTGATAAGGACAAACCCCTGTCTGTTGGGGACAGAAAGCACACCATCAACCGCGATCATCACATAGGTCTTGCCATTGATATCTAATTGCTTCTGAATGTAATGGAAGCCTTTGCTGAAGGTGTAGGAGGTAGTTCCGTTGACAGAGAAGCTGCCATCAATAGTATAGTTCCTGAAATCAGCAGAGAACAATTGAGGTCGATAATCGGGAGGGAGAAGATACATATTGATGGCATCAGGCGACTGAGCCACTTGATAGAGCGGGTCATCCTGGCCATAGTATATCCGATGCGAGATATTCCATGTGTTATAAGCAGCAGTATATTGAGGATGAATATCATCCTGGTAAGCCGCCCTGAGGGTTGGATTGGCTGTTATCGAAACGGACTTAAAGTATATTTCTTGATCTTGGGGAAGCAAAGAGAGTTTGTAATATCCATTTATGACGGCGCTGAGATCATTCGTGCCATATCCCCAGTAGGTGCAATGACCAAGGGATGGCTTATACTCCATGGTGAAGTCAATGCTCAGCGTGCCCACAAACTCATTGAGGACATCGAGCTTTTTGCCATTTTCAAGGTGCAGTTTTGCTGCATAATAGCCATTATCATAGGAAAAATCCGCCTTGCCATTCCAGTAGAGTGCCAAGAGATTAATATACATATAGGGATCATTGATAATCGTATCATGCACAATCTCATACACAACCATATTGAGATCGCCAACCATGATATCATAAAGATGCTCATCATCATTGGCATCATCTGCATTCATATAGCCAATTCCGGCATAGACGACGTAAAGGACATCTTGCGCCTCTTCTTGCGTTTCTATATTGCCAAGCGTCACAACCGCCACAGCACAGGTATCAGTATCTGACAGGTTGTCTGCATCCGTGACGGCGAGTTCGAAGTTCAGAAGAGAATTATCAGGTAAAGCAGTAGTCTCGAAGGATGCTTTATTCCTATCAGGATTTATTAATGCTACACTTGGCCCTGATTTCTGCACCCAACGATAGGAAACGATGTTGTTATCCGTATCCAGTGAACCTGAACCATCAAGGGTCACCAGACTGCCCCTTTTTACCGTCTGATCATAACCTGCATGAGCAATTGGTGCATTCTTGGTCCTCTTTTTAACCGTGATAGTACAAGAATCTTTTGCTATCTGTCCGACCTTATCCTTCACGGTCAGCTCAAAAGACAATTGAGAATTTTCCGGTACTGAAGCAATAAATTTTGAGATATAGGCTGAAGCATCGGACAATGTTATTGCAGGGCCTTTTGTCTGAATCCAGGTATAAGAAACAATATCATCATCATCAGGATCTGTTGAACCCGAGCCATCAAGGTAGACCGTATCGCCCACCACCACGGTTTGGTCTTGTCCGGCTTCCGCCACAGGGGGTTTATTCCCCGGTTTATTTTTTCCTTCGCTCGAAGAGGAACCGTCGCCATCACCCCCGCCTCCACCGCCACAGGCGTACACCGTAATAAATGCTATCATTACTGCGATGATGCCATATCTCTGCATGGGTTACCTTCCTTTGTGCATCTTATCATCTGTTTCTGCAAGAGATATGCCTGTTTCAACCAATTGATATCATGAGTTATTTTCAGGAGCGAGGAAATATATTTCTCAGCGCTGGGGAATATTGTGAATTATTTTCCAC
>CAYGXB010000266.1:0-4701 GCA_964353605.1 uncultured Bacteriovoracaceae bacterium | reverse complement strand
AGCTCGTCGCGCAGTAACTTCAACTGAAACCGAGCCCCTGACGATTGAAAGGCGATGAGGGAGGAGGGGCTTGATTTGATTCCCCTGCGGTATAGTTTCGATCCCCCACTGCGCTTGCTCTTATTTTTTGAATGAGCTCTCAGAGAAGAATCGAGCCGAAACGATCTTCTTTGTATGGGGATTGAACTCAAAGAAAGCCACCCCACGCTTGCCGGTCTTCCCCTGGTTAATATAAAACACACAGGCAGTGTGCCATCCACCGGATCGTGCTTCGGAAACCTTGATGGTCATATATTCGCCTTCTCCCGATAGGAAATCGCTCGGCTTGATTTTCTTTCCAGCGGGGTACTCGATGATTGCCTGTGCATCAAAAAGAGCCATGAAGCTCCCTGTATCTCCTTCGTTGACCGCGCGAGCAAATGCATGCACAGCTTGAACGCCTCTTCCCAAAATACCCCGGTACATGATCTGGCAATATGTCATGACCTGGGGCAAACCCTGTATCTTGATCATATGGCCGAACTGTTGCAAGGAGGCGATCAAACCTTTTAAACCATTGCCTCGGAGGAGGCGCATGGCATTGCGCGTAAAATCCCAATGTGCTCGCAGAGACTCGATCTTCAATGCTCCATCTTCTTCTGCGACCCGATAGAGCAGCAGAGCAGCAACCTCGCTGATGGCACCATTCGGGAGCGTGGTGCGGATGGAAACATCTCGCACCATTTCATTCTCCATGATGATGTCCTGATACACGGTGAATTTGATGTCGTTCGGAGCAATGAATACATCATAAAAACGGGCCAGCTCGTCCCTGCCGCCACGCAAACCCTGCCCTTTCCGGTTCGGACCAGCCCCTACAGGATCCTCGACGACCGCCGAACCGGAAAAGAGTCCCAACCATGCCTCGCGATCATGGCGGGCGACAATCTCAGGCGAACTTTGTACGAGCTTGTATACCTTGTCCGGATCCATGTGCACTCCCTTGTCCTTATGATGTAGAATCGAAAATCTCAAACTCTCCGCCCACCCTGGATTTTAGGGTGGTTCGACGTCCGCCGACAGGGCAGGGGAGATTCAGATTTTTTTCTCCATTACCCAAGGCCGTATATCACCGCGGTGGCTTCCTGGATAGCCTTATCGATCAGACCCAGGCCTGAGATATCGCCTAGCACATAGGCCTCGGGTACGAATGCCTTGCAGGCATCATACAGTTCGGTTTTGGGCTTGATCTCCCCGGCCAGGATAACCGTATCAGCTTTCAGCATGAATTCCCTGTCACTATAGTGCGGCTTGAAAAAGACGCCTTGTCTGGTAATTCTCTTGACTTCGCAATCGGTATGCAAGGTAATGCCGAGCTTCCGCATCCGTTCTATATGTTCGTAGCGGCGCTTGGCGCCTATTTCGGGAGCGAGCTCTTCACAGCTATCGATCACCGTGACCTCGCGATCTCGCTGGGCCAGGAATTCGGCCGACTCAATGGCAGCTAGATCCGCCCCAATAACCACCACCTTTTTACCAATCAGGGGCGTCCATAGCTTGGTGGCCAACCGGATGCGCTTGGGGGTGATAACCCTCTGCATCAATGGACCCCCGTGTTTGATGCCCAGTTTCATCCACCATGGCACGCGTTCGAGATCACAGAGCGGCAGTTCGCCGTACAGCAGCGTGTGCATCATCGTACCGGTGATGACATGCGGAAGATCGTCGCCTGGTATCTGGGGAGCGACAACCATGCCCCCTGATGCATCGATCAGTACATCGGGCTGCTCCTTTTTCACGAATTCAGGAGTAACCTCCATGCCCAGTACGATTGCGACGGGCAGCTTCCTGATTTGGGTTACGAGATAATCGAGAAGGGTCTCATTGTCCGCATGTACGGTACAAGCTGTCACCAGGGATCCCCCGAGACGGAGGTGCTTGTCGTAGAGGGCGACGCGATGACCGCGCTCGGCAGCGACACGGGCAGCTTCCATCCCACCGGGACCGGAACCCACCACCATAACCTTCTTCATCTTTTCAGCCTTGCCATGCAGCGGATAGAGCTCCTCCTTACCCATGCGGCCGTTGACGGCGCAGTGCAGATCTTCCAGTTTCATGAGCGAGTCCACGCAGGTCAGACAACGGATGCAATGACGGATATCATCCAGACGACCTTCTTGCACCTTTTTGGGGAGCTCGGAATCGGCAAGGAACGGCCGTCCCATGACAATCGCATCTGCCCGGCCTTTAGCCAGAATTTCCTCGGCCAAAAGTGGGTCATGGATACAACCGACCGGCATGACCGGAATATGTACGACCTCTTTGATGGTATGGCCGGCCGAGACATTATAACCATAATCATAATTGGTGCCTGCAATAATCTGGGTGACGAGCGGGTCGATAACGCCCCCCGAGACATGCATGCAATCGACACCGGCTGCTTCCAGCAGGGGAGCAATGCGCTGCGTATCGGTCATATCGCGACCGTTGGCACCGCCCACGCATTCGTCACCGGAGATGCGCACGGTGAGCGGGAAGTCTCGACCTGCCTTTTCCTTGATCTTCCGGATGGCTTCAACACAGAGTTTCACCCGCCCCTCGATGGTGTGACCAGCGTACTCGTCCTCGCGTTTGTTTCGCAGGGGAGAGAGAAAGGAACCGAGGAGCATGTAATTGTGGGCCATGTGCAGCTCCACCCCGTCGTAGCCTGCTTCCCGGGCGCGGCGGGCGGCTTCGCCGTACATCTCGATAATGGCCGGGAGTTCTTCGACATCCAGTTCGCGGCAAACCTGGCCGGTGCTCTCGCTCCGATTGACGGAGGGGCCGATGGCTGCGGTGTTCTCGAGGAAAGGAGCCAGAGACTCCGGGCCTGGATGACTGATCTGCGGAAAGATCTTGGCGCCTGCGGCATGCACTGCATCGGTAAGGACCTTGTGGCGCTCGATCTGATAATCGCTGTGCAGGCCAACCGAAAGCGGTTGGTAGCGATGGAGCGGATCAATCGAATTGACCTCGGTAATGATCAGTCCCACCCCCCCCTTGGCACGCTCTATCCAATAGGCGATTTGCCGGTCTGAGGGGGTTTCATCCGGGTCAGCCCACACCGTCGTCATAGGTGACATGACCATGCGGTTCTTGAGTCGCAACTTGCCGATGTTCCAGGGCGACAGCAATCTTGTTAAGCGTGCCATAATGCAACTCTCCTGCAGGTGAAAAGGTTCTTATGTGATGGATTCAGTAATCGCGGCAATCCTTTCCGCAAGCGCCACAGAATCCTTGCTCGGTTTATAGACTTGGAGCGGGATCAGTTTCTTGAGGTTGCCGGAAAGCTTGATCTTGCGCTTGATGTAGCCTCGCATCCCGACCGACCAGTCATTCTTGACGAGCAGTTTATAGGCATAATCATCGGGCATGGACATGTTGACATCCGCATTATCGATCAAGCCCTTCTGAATGAGGCCTCCGTTGATACACATCTCCACGTTGCCCTCTCTCGTTTCGACCGTCAGGTTGACGGTCACATTCGCTATCTCCTTGGCAATCTGGATAGCACCCGCCGCCTCAATCAGTTCTTTCACCTTCGCGAACCATTCATCAGATAGAAATTTAGCCATGGTTGTCTCCCTCCTGTTTTTCAAAATAACATTACGAGACCAATCGCATGCATCCTCTCCGTCCTGGGCATCTTCAGAAATTATAGGTGATGCTGAATGATATCTCATCCCGGTCCTGCAACATCCCCAGTGTGCCTTCATAGCCATTTGCCACTGTAAAGAAATAGGATAACTCGAAATCAAGCTTCTTCCGGGAATACTTTACGGATGGCAGCAGCACCAGGGCTTGCGGCTCCACCTCGTACATGGTTACCACCTGCGGGACCAGGTTGCCGTTGAGGTAGTTGGTACGACCGATCAGGATAAAGGTGTTGCTATATTCCGGTTCCCAGACCGTATCATACTGCCCGTCCTGGTCGTCGTCCCAGGGGGCATACCACGGCTGGATAATGGCATGCCGCTTATAATCCAGGGTCTTACTGC
Source organism: uncultured Bacteriovoracaceae bacterium (assembly GCA_964353605.1). GTDB lineage: Bacteria > Desulfobacterota > Desulfomonilia > UBA1062 > UBA1062 > CAYGXB01. The sequence goes on along the minus strand of CAYGXB010000266.1, from coordinate 685 downwards.
CCACATACTCAAAGGTCAAGAGGATATCATCTTTGCTTATGGCCGAGACTTTGACCCATTTATCCAGACCGATCCCATACTTGACAACATCATACTTGGGGATTTCACCCGCGGTGAACGGGAAGACCATGCTCGCTGCATTGCCAAGGGGGAAAAGTTTGATGAGGTCTTCAAGACTCCCACTTATTCCCGTAATGGTCACCTTGGGGGATAGGGCGGAGATCAGATCCGTAAGGTATCCCGGGGGCATCTTGGGTACATCCTTGAAATAGGCCGCTTCTCCGCGCACGACGGTATTGATTGCGCTTATGTTAAAGTTGAAGCTGGTGCCGAAAACGTCCACCACGTCGTGCGCCTTCACGACGATCAACTTCTGATCACCCAGAATAGAGCCCAGGGGATTTTTCATATTGATCTCCATCGGGTTGACGGTGATGGGTTGAATGGCTTCCACATCGATCTGCGGCACCGGGAGATCAGAATACATACGGTAGTACACGAGATTGAGATCCAGGCCTTTGTACAGCATGCCCAGCTTGACCCCGTAGCGGTCTTTATCGATAGCGCTGTCCTCCATATAAATGAATTGCTTGAGGCTGGCCATGGAGAACGGATTCGCCAAGTCCGCCCGCGTATCACGTCCGATGGTCGGGATGATAGGCGATCCGTCGATCATCGTCTGCTC
>CAYGXB010000265.1:0-4704 GCA_964353605.1 uncultured Bacteriovoracaceae bacterium | reverse complement strand
ATGATCATTATTGGTTAAACTATGTCACAAATATTTATTCCGGACAGTAGTGATAAATAACATCACGCAGCCCTGTTGTTGTAGCAACTGATCTCGTGCGATTGAACCCCCCCGTTACCGGCGACCCGAGCAATCAAAGGCTGGAGCGACACGGCATTGAGGTGTCTGGGCATTATGCTATCCCCAGGGTGGGTGAGAAACCGGCCATCGCTGCAAGCTCACCATCCTTTTGATTGCAGGGGCGACGCTGGCCTCGCCCCGATAGTCAGTTTTTTTTATTCGCTATAGACGAGGTCCGCCCGGCAGCGCTCTATCTCCAACCCGACCTCATTCCGACCACCGATATCCGCTCAAAGCGAACAGCGCAATGGCAGGCGTATAGAAGATCCATGTCATGAACAGCGTCGTCGATCGCTCAAGGGATGGCGGAAGCGAAAGGTTGAAGCCCACCAGGAAATCCCCGATGAAGAAGCAGGTTGCTCCAATGGCGATCATGATAGCATTCGGTTTTGGGAAATAACAAGTACGGAGGGTCGTCCATCCCGTCCATAACGAAATAATCAGAACAGCGGCATACACGATGAGGATGTAGAGTAAAGGCGAACCCTTGAGATGACCGAGAAGGGTAAACGTGAAGAGGAGCGCGGAGCCGATGAGAATGGCGGTCCCCATGACGATGTCGCCCGTAAAATCTCTTCGGCGCGATTTCCGGCGTAGGTAATCTGCCATCCCCTGCCCATTCCGGAGAATGATGAAAATATGACCGCAGAGGAACACGACTATGGCACAATAATCGAAGTAGGGATGGATCTCATCGAGCAGGAACAGGAGATCACCCCCAAAGATTGCCAAGAAACACCGTCGGAGCCTGACAGGATCGGCTGCATTTATCCCGTCATCCCCCACGCTTATTGCGAGCAGGAAGATCAAGAACGAGGTGAGCGTCTTTGCAACCCGTGAATACATCATTTCCGGATCAGATATGCGGACTATGCCGAAATAGTACTGGGTCCAGTCAAAGGTAAAAAAACTTGCTGCGAGGCAGAGGATACAAATAAGCAGCGTGCATACCGTCTGCGGTTTTCCCTGCGACCAACTCTTCATGCTGCCCTCCGCGCCATACGCTCTGAACACCTGTGAGATCCCCCTGAGCATTGTAACTCGGAGATCCAGGGGACCGATACCTATGGGGACACCCACGGGGAAATCTGTCAAGAGGAAAATGGGCAACGATGAGGCCTCTTCTCCCAGAGCGGATCCGATTTCCTCATACCAGGCTCCTCATCAAGAGTGCGGGTGTTTCCCGCAGAATCATGAGAGTGGGACTGGACAAAGTAAGGCTTTTGTCCTATCGTGGAACCCTTAGAATGAGCGGGGCCGTACGAACAGCGCTACCCATTTTGCGGGAAACGTCCTGCGGGACCTGCCTGTACATTGAAGTTTAGGAGCATGCTCTATGGAAGCATACGTGGCGCAGGTAGTTGAAAACCGAACGAGCGAGCGCTTTGCACGCATCAAGCGGGAGCTCCTGTCGACACCGATTAACCTCTGCCCCGAGCGGGCCTACCTCATTACAGACTTCTTTAAGCGATACGACGACCCGCAAGAGCCTATGATGGTGCGCAAGGCAAAGGCCTTGCGTCATCTGCTCCTGCACAAGTCGGTGCGCATCTATCCGGACGAGCTCATCGCCGGCAACGTGGGCAGCGCCCGAAAATCCGCCATCATCCAGCCTGAATGCGCCGGCGTCTTCATGGCCGAGGAGATCCTGTGGATGGACCGGCGGAAAACCACGCCGTTCCTCATCCCCTGGCGCGACCGACTCAAGCTGCTCTGCACGGTCTTCCCCTACTGGCTCACGCGTAACCTGTCCGTGCGAGCTTTCTCCCCCCATTTTGGAGAATTCCTGCGCTTCGTGGTAGACGAGCTCAAACCGGCCTTCTACCTGATCAACGAGGCGGGCGGCATAGGCCACTTCCTGCCCAACTACGAGAAGATGCTCAAGCTGGGCGTGCGGGGGTATCTTAGTGAGATGGAGGGTGGTAGCGGCGATCTCCATCGGGCGGCCCGCATCGTCACCGAAGGGTTGGTGACATTCGCCCGCCGCCTGTCTGATGAAGCAGCGAGCCAGGCGGCGCGTGAGCCTGATCCACAAAGGGCAGGCGAGCTCAAAGAGATCGCGCGCATCTGCGCCAAGGTGCCCAACGAGCCGGCCAAGACCTTCCACGAGGCCCTGCAGAGCCTGTGGCTCACTCACCTCGCAGTGAGCCTGGAGGGACTGCCTTCGGCGGTTTCGTTCGGCAGGATCGATCAGTACCTCTACCCCTATTATCGGAACGACCTCGATGCGGGGAGAATCACGCCCGAGGCCGCCCGCGAGCTCCTCCTGTGCTTTGGCGCCAAGGCCACCGAACACGTCTTCCTCCTGTCGCAGCGCACGAGCGAGTATCACGGCGGATTCCTGGTGGCCCAGGCGGCCATGGTGGGCGGCATGGACGCCCAAGGCGCCGATGCAACCAATGCACTTACCTGGATCATCTTCGACGCCATGGAGGCCTCAGGGCTCAGAGAACCCAATTACCAGGCGCGGGTGCATGCCGGATCGCCCAGGGATTACCTCATGCGTGTTGCCGACGTGGCCAGGAAGGGCAACGGTATGCCTGCAGTCTTTGGCGACGAGGCCATCGTGGCGTCATTCTGCGCGCACGGCTATCCTGTCGAGGAGGCGCGCAACTACTCTGCGGTGGGTTGCGCCGAACTCGGCCTGCCGGGTAAAAGCTTCTTCTCCACCGACGCCTCGCTCTTCAACATCCCCATCTGCCTCGAGCTCGCCCTCAACCACGGCCGGCGCCTGAACCGCCACCGGCGCGTCGGTGCCCAAACCCCCGATCCGCTAACCTTCTCGGGGATGAACGATGTGATGAATGCTTTTCGCGCGCAGCTCGAGCACATAGTGGAAGGGCTGGTCGGCACCCTCCAGGTGATCGAAAAGGGGAACCGCGACTACCACCCGACCCCACTCTCATCCCTCCTCGTGGACGGCTGCATCGAGAGCGGCAAGGACGTGACAGCCGGCGGAGCTCTGTACAATGGGAGCGGCATCCTGTGCGTCGGCCTTGCTGATACGGCGGACTCTCTCGCCGCGCTGGATGAGGTAGTCTTCCATCGCCGGAGGTATACCATAGCCCAGATGCTCGAGGGGCTCAGGACCGACTTCGCCAGCGACCCGAAGCTCAAGGCCGAACTGCTGAGCGCCCCGAAATATGGCAACGACGAAAGCCTCCCCGACGGCTACGCGCGCGAAGTGGCGCGCATGATCCACCAGACCCTGAGCCGGTACACGAACACCCGCGGTGGGGCCTATGTTCCCGGCTACATCTCTACCACGGGCCATGTCGGCTTCGGCGCGCAGACCGCAGCACTGCCCAGCGGCAGGAAGGCGGGCGAATCCTTTGCCCCGAGCCTGGGGCCGTCCAGCGGCAGGGATCGCAGAGGCCCCACCGCCCTGCTCAACTCCGCGGCGCACATCGAGCCTGAGCTGATTCCCATGGGGTGTGCCGTGACGTTGCACTTCGATCCCCATTCCCTGGCGGACGAGAAGGGCACGGACATCCTGGCTGCCCTGATGGGCGGATACTTCGCTACGGGTGGAATGCAAATGCAGCTCAATGTGCTTGACCCGACTATGCTCGAGGATGCCAGGAGCCACCCAGGGAAATACCCGGGGCTTGTGGTCAGGGTGGCGGGGTACTGCGCCTATTTCGACGACTTGCCCGACTCCACCAAGCGGGAGATCATTGGCCGTACCCGCCACGAGTTGCGCTAGGGACTTGAGAAATCCCTATGGGTTCAGACGGGACAAGACCTTCCGGAGCAGGGAAAGAGGGGACACCCATAAAAGATATGTCCCAGCCGTCTTAGGCTGCAGCAGAAATCGCGCGCTAAACCGTCAGGCCCTCGATCAGGGCCATGACATTGTGGCCCAGGACGCTATGGTTGTATCCGCCCTCGAGGATGGCGAAGCACCCGCCCTTGTTCCGCAGGGCCACTGCGCGCACGAGCCGACCGATCTCCCGATAATCGTCCGTCGCGAGCAAACCGCCCCAATCGCGTTCGTGGAAGTCGAATCCGGCCGAGATACCGATGATGTCCGCCTGACAGCGCTTCATCTCCTGCCTAATCTCATGCATATAGGCCTGACGGGAATAGGCCGAGACATTGTGAATGACGACCCAGTCATCCTTCCCGAGGATGTTCACCGTTCCGTCGCCGTAGTGGTAGTCGATGTCGAGGATATAGGCCGTCTCGATTTTACCCTGCCGCTTGAGGAGATGGACGGCGATGGCCATATTGCTGAAGAAGCAGAAACCCCAGGCGGAGCCTGCCGAGGCGTGGTGTCCGGGGGGACGGATGAGCCCGAAACAGGGCTCAGAGAGACCGAGTGTCGCTGCCTGGATAGCCCCGCCGGCGGCCAAGGCGGCGATCGGGTAGAGGCCCTCTGCGCGCACCTGCTCGATATGGCTGCGGGTATGCACAGCGGCGATATCCTCGGGGCCCGCCGCTACCGCGGGCACGAATTCCACGTGCGGCTGGATCACCTCCACGATGGCCTCCATGCGCCCGGCCTCAGCCGCGGGATCATAGGTGTACACCTGATAGAAGTCCTCGTGAAACACGACCTTCATACTGTCATCCTTATACGCC
>CAYGXB010000264.1:0-4706 GCA_964353605.1 uncultured Bacteriovoracaceae bacterium | reverse complement strand
GAGTCATCAGCCCTTGCGCGGGCCATCATCCTCGCGAGGCGCAGCGCGCGCGGTGCAAGAAGGGCGATGACCAGTGCCTGGCCGTGCTGCCGGATGAGCTCGATCTCCTGCCAGGAGCGCATGCCCTCGATGAACACGGGCGACTGCCCCTCTCTGACCGCCGTCTCCAGGACGAGCCGCGTCACCCCCATGCCGTCGCTGCCCCTGAGCTCGGTGGAAACCATGGCGGTGTTGATTGCATTCGGTTCAAGCCCCCGCTTCACCACCTCCCCGCGCACGATATCGCCAGTAGCATAGTAGGGATAACGTTTCGCCGTTGCATACTCCCGGGCGATTTCCTTCCCTGCGGCCGGCATACCCACCACGATCATGCATTGCATAGTCCCCCCTCCTGTCGTTCCATCCAATATGCTCAAGCTTCGGGAAACATGCAATCGATTTTCTCATCCTGGGCATGCGCGATCGACAGCAGGTACAAATTGCCTTGAAAAATTGTTTGCCAATATGCAAACAATTTGCTATGATCTGGCGCGCGGATGGAGGGAATCATGATCGACAAAATTCCCCGGGAAGTCATTGATCAGGTCCTCCCCAAAGCTATGGCCGCCGTTTATCGGTTCGAACAGCAGAAGGTGCAACTCTTCGGCATGACCAGTCAGGACTCCTATCTCCTCTGCTTCCTGCGCAAGCATGCGCCCGTGCGGATGGGAGATATCGCCGCGGAATTGAGCGCGCATATCAGCACCGCCAGCCGGGTCGTCGACCGGCTGGCGAAGCGCCGGCTCGTCTCGCGGAGCAAGGATCCGGAAGACAAGCGCAGTGTCCTGGTATCTCTGGAACCGGTCGGCGAGAAGCTCATGAAATCCTCCGAAGATCATTCCTACCGCACCATCAAGAAGGGCATGCAGGGCTACAGCGACGAAGAGTTTGCCGCCATCATGAAGGCGGCCGCCAACTTGAATGCCATCCTTGGGGTACCGACCCTCGATGCCAAGGTCCCCCCGAAAAATAGGATCAGGAGGGGCAGGATGAAGAGACGGTCGTAAATGTTGGCGGAAAGAAAAGAAGGCGATCGTCAGTATATGGCGCACAGCCAAACTGCAATGGAACGGCAATGTTCGCCATGTGGTGCACGATCCCTGAAAAATGATTACAGGGAGGATGTATTTATGGAGGCTTTCTTGCTCAAGGGCATCAGAGAGCTGGCCGTCGGGAATGTCTCCGTCGCACCACTCGGCCCGAAAGACGTGAAGATTTGCGTCAAGCGCGGGCTATTTTGCGGTACGGACCATTCCATGTTCACCGATGCCATCATACCACCCGGCAATTTTCCGTTCTTCATCGGGCACGAAATCGCCGGGGTGGTGGAAGAGGTCGGGGCGGGGGTGAAGGACCTCGCGCCCGGTCAGACGGTGGTCTCCAACCCTGTGGGTTACTTTCACGAGTGTTACAAGTGCCGGATCGGACAGGAACACTTCGGCGAGCGGCTGATCGAGAATTACCATCCTACGGGCGGCTTCTCCGCATACATCGTCGTCCACCGGGGGCAGGTGCATGCTATACCATTAGGGCTCAGCCTCGACCAAGCCGCGTTTGCGGAACCCGTATCGGTGTGCATCCACGGCATCGAAGGAGGATATGTATGACAAAGGAGAAATTCGCGACAAAGGCGGAACAGGGCGCCTTCCTGGATGACAAGGCGGCCGAGATCCGCATGGAAATCATCCGGCTGGCGCCCGTCGCAAATGGCGGGCATTTGAGCGGCGGGCTCTCCCTGGTGGATCTCAGCGTGGCGCTTTACTATCGCCCTATGCGCCAGAGCCCCAAGGCACTCTATGCACGCTTTGGGATCGACAAGGATGGAACCAGACAGGCTGTTGCAAACATGCTTTCCGCAGAGGAGGGGAGGTCAAATGAAGTCGCTGTATTTTGACGTCAGTGTGGCTAGGATCCTGGCTACCAAGGCCCTGGGGCGCTTCCTCCCGGCGGTGTACTTTTCATCCCTTTCGCCGGTGCGCTTTGGGGAGCTTCCGGAACAGAAGCTTCCCGGACCAAACTGGGTGCGGGTGAAACCCAGACTGGCCGGGATCTGTGGGGCCGACCTCTCGCTCTTCTTCGTAAAGGCGAGCCCCTCAATCTCCATCGCGGCCCTACCCGGGATTCCCCGGGTTTTCATGGGGCACGAGCTCGTAGGCATGGTCATCGAGACCGGATCCGGGGTAAAGGATCTGAAGCTCGGGGACCGGGTCACCCTGCAGCGCTACCTCCCCTGCTGCTCCATGCTGGAGATCGATCCGCCCTGCGCTCCCTGCCAGGCAGGCAATTACAACCTCTGCGAGAACTTTTCCGTGAAGCGCATGCCGGAGAACCTCGGGGCGGGCTTCAGCGAGCAGTTCATCGCCCATGCAAGCCAGCTCCTGAAGGTGCCGGATGCCATCTCGGACGAGCAGGCCGTTCTCATCGAGCCGGCCTCGGTCTCGCTCCACGCCGTCCTCCGGCGGCCACCTGGGGAGGGCGAACAGGTGCTCGTCATCGGCGCCGGCACCATCGGGCTCAACATCATCCAGTTTGCCCGGGCATTGAGCCCCGGATGCGTTATCCACGTGCTCGAGAAGATCGCCTTCAAGAAGGACCTCGCCTGTAAACTTGGTGCGGATGCCGTGCTGGAGGGCGACCCCTACGATGCAGCAGCCAAGGCTACCGGGGGCAAGGTCTACCGCGGACTGCTTAAGAACACCACCATGCTGGGGGGCTTTGATCTCATCTACGACTGCGTGGGCTATAATGCCACCGTGCACGACGCCCTGCGCTGGCTTAAATCCCATGGAACCTATGTCATGGTCGGCAACCTGCTCACGCCCATCACCTTCGATCATACCCCTCTATGGAACCAGGAGCTCACCGTGCTGGGAGTGAACGCGCACGGCATGGAAAACTACCAGGGAGATTCGCTCAGCAGCTTCGCCCTCGCCATGGAGATGATCGAACAGGGGAGGATCTCCCTCGACGGGTTCATCACCCAACGCTTTGCGCTGGACGACTACCGCGAGGCCTTCCAGCTCGTCCGCGACAAGCCGGGCCGCGTGATCAAGGTGATCTTCGAGATCCGTAAGTGAACGGACAGGATCGATGTTGACACGGAGACACATATTCTGGAAGAACAGCTGAGGGGGGATAACGCACATGCATATAGTAAAGGGTAAGACCGCAATCGTCACTGGTGCCGCGGGCGGTATCGGCACCGCCACCGCGCGACTGCTCGACAGCCGGGGGGTCAATCTCGTCCTGGCCGACATCGATATGCCCGGACTTGAAAAGACCGCCCAAGGGCTGGCACGCAAACCGCTTCTCGTGCACTGCGATATCACTTCTCTCGACGAGGTGCAGCATCTCATGGCTGAGGCGCAGAAGTCGTACCTGACGATCGACATCCTGGTGAACAACGTGGGCATCATCATCCCGGCCCTCTTCGAGCAGGCCACATACGCGGACATCGAGAAACAAGTGAGGATCAACCTCCTGGGGACCATAACCTGCACCCGGGAGGTCATCCCGCTCCTGAAGAAGAATGGCGGCGGCCATATCGTCACCGTCTCGTCTTTGGCTGGCATCGTCCCGGAGACGTACAGCTCCATATATACAGCCACGAAATTCGCACTCAGAGGCTTGAACCTGACCCTTAACCTGGAACTGAAAAGACACTGTATCGCCGTATCCACCATATTCCCCGATTCCGTGGATACGCCCATGCTGCGCTATGAGGCCATGCACGGCGGATCGCCGCTCACCTTCCTCAGTCCGCCCCAGGAACCGGCCGCGGTGGCCAAAGCGATCCTGCGCGCCATCACACAAAACAAGGTCGAGCAGTATGTCCCCACGTCCACGGGGATCTTCTCCAAAATAATCATGTGCTGGCCGTGGGCCGTAACCAAGCTGTGGCCGCTGCTCGAAAAGAGCGGGGAAAAGCAGAAGAAAAAATATCAGGAAAGGCTCCTGCAAAAGGAGCGATAGGGAGAAAGCATATGGACACAAAGAGCGTAAAAACTATTGCCGTCTTTGAGCTCCTCACCGCCCTTGGAATTGTGCTCTTCTGGATCGGTTTTTTTACCATCGGCCTCGCGCCGGCGAATCCGCCGCAATGCTATTTCGCCTACGAACACTCTTTTCCCCTGCCGGACATCCTCTTGGCCATAGCCCTCTTCTTCGCCTCCATGGGGCTCATCAAGGCGAAACCCTGGGGAAGGCCCCTGTCCCTTGTCTGCGCCGGCAGCCTCCTCTTCCTCGGCATCCTCGATTTCAGCTTCAACATCCAGAATGGGGTCTATGCCGTTTCGACGCTCGATCTGATCAGCAACGCCTTCATCAATATCTGGTGCGTGATCTTCGGCCTCGTAGTTTTCCTGAAGTTCAGGCAACCGGCATGATGGTGAGCGGCAGTTTGCACCTGGTTCTTGGAGCGGCCTCTCACGCTCTCTTCACCCCCTGATCCCCCCTGCCATTTTGTGTTCCTGCCGAATTGTGACTCGGGTCATCCCCGATCTTTGTGCATGCGGGGCGCAACTGACTGCACCTCCAATTCGGCTATCTTGCTGAATTGAGAGCTTTTGAAAAATAATTCGTAGATGCAGTGTTTGGTGGGGCGTGGGGTTGCTGTGTCAACACTCTTTAGAAATGTCCCCTTGTTTAACTCGATAGAAATGTCCCCT
>CAYGXB010000263.1:0-4757 GCA_964353605.1 uncultured Bacteriovoracaceae bacterium | reverse complement strand
GTAAACATGGGCACCATCTTATTGATCGCGGGTATGGTGAGCTGCAGACCCTTCGCGACCTCCGGCAGCATCTGATTGAGGTTGTACTGCGCAAGGGCAAGGCCGAGATCGGTCGAGTCGTTCTTGAGCCGGCTGAGATCCATCTGGGTATCATACGGATCAACCACCACCGTAGGCCAGAGGAGATTGCCGCTTTCATCCTTCTGGACATACTTGCTTTCAACCGCATAGAGCCCCCCGCCGATGACGGCATGCTCTGTCTCTTCGACCATCTCGGCGGGCATGCCTTTGAGATTGAGGAAAAGCGTCGAATCGATCTTCAGACCCGTGAGCAGGCCTGCCAGGGGGTCTTCGCTCTCGCCGTCTGAGCCTCCGAGTCCTTGCAGGAGGTCCCCGAGGTTGAAGCCCACGGCCATGACGGGAATGCCCTGGAGATCGAGGTTTTTGAAGAAGAGATTGATAAAGGCGCTCGCGATCGCCTGGCGGAGGCTATCGAAGGGAGGCGTGCCCCCGGTGATATCCTCGAGCCCGATGTTCAAGGCCCGGGTCTCTTGGCCGCCTTGTGGTGTGTAGGTATCATCCAAGATGAGATCGAACGCGAGGCTCCCGAGGTCGATATGCAGTATCCCCTGATCACCCTCGGCGAGATTAACAACGGCTGGGCTCAGCTCCTGCACCTCCATCCCGGGGAGCAGGGAATTGAAGACCGGCTTCATCTTGGTGAGCAGATCCCTGCTCAATGTCAGCCCCAGGCCCTTATCGACCAGCCAGCCCGGTTTGGCTGCGGGATCGGCCACGGTATGCAGCACATACTTTTCCTTCGAGGCCCTGCCATCCGGGTAGATGACCTGGATGAGCACGGGATGGGTCAGGTAGTAGTCGGATGCAAGGAATTTGAAATCGCAGACATAGAGCTTCTTGTCCTTGTCATACTGCGCCTCCACCTGGTATTCCCAGCCGCCGTCGCTCACAAACACGCGCTGGTCCATGATGCCTCCGTTCACCTTGCGCGGTGTCACCGTCACGCCCAGGGTGTGCTTGCCCGGCTCCACATAGTCCCCGTTCGCGACCTTTTCGAATGCACCTTGCCCTTCAACCGATTCTTTCCAGATAGAGAGCTCAATGAACTGGGCATCATTGAATTTGACCGCTTTGACCCCATTCCCGGTCTGATATACCGACTCGTCCTTCGCCAGCTGTGTCTCATGATTATCCGAAAATCCACATCCCATGAGGGTTGCGAGCATGAAGGATATCGATACGACCAAGCTTAATCTGCTTCTTCCCATACGTCCTCCTTGATGAAAAACATATTATGCTCATTCCGGGCTGTACGCATCTTCGTTAAACTCCCCCTTCCTCTTTTACGCAAAATAAATGCCAATAAGTATATCATAAGCAATCTCTCGAAATTACATACTATTCCAGCAGAGACACCAGATCGCGCTTAAAAAGAACGGAAGATATTTTCCCTTTTGTTGGAAAGCATTTTCATTTCCTCTCCCCATATTCTGGTCGCCGCGCACCCCTTTTCCGCTCTAGAAAGGAATTGGCGAGTATCTCCTGCCGACCCGTGCACTGCGGAAGATCCTTGGCAACCATCTCCCATAATCCAAGCGCCCTGAGCGTCTCTTCGCGGGGAACCCCGTCCTCCCTGAACCCGATGTGCTCGTAATATACCTGGATAAAAGGCTCCATATCCAGCGCGACGTTCTTATGCACCCCAGCCCTATGCGGCGGGTCGCCGAGAGCACGCTTCACCACCTCGTGCCGGATGGCGCCCTCGCGAGCATTGAAGAGCTGCCGCAAGGTCTGGATCCGCCAGCCGATCTTGAGGAATTCCTCGGGCCCCATATCCCAGCCGGTGAGCGCCTTGAACATCTCCCAGAGGGGATACCATCCAAACCAGGCCGAAAACTCGCAGAATCCCACAGAATTGAAGGCTTGCTTGAATTTCGCAGCCTGAGCCTGTCCTTGCCCCTTTTTCTCCGGCGTCTTGCCCGTACGGAAGGCGATGCCCTTGGCAAAATGATTGGCGGAGCCCATGAGGAGGAAATCTATCCCCGCGGCTGTATGCCGCCCCGGGGTCGGATCGGCAGCGTAGGTGAGCATGAGCCCTTTCATCAACCGTCCCTCATGCATCGGCAGCTCCTGCCCCCGGGAATGGACGGCGCATTCCGCCGAGCCCGGTATTCTCTCTGCGGCCGCTTTCGTTCCTAAAGCCAAGATATCGCCGATGCCTTCGCGCTTCACGATCATCTCCAGGAGCGGCAGGATGTATTCCGCCCTTCCCCATTGCGGCAGGAAGCCCTCCGGGAATGCGGAGCATCTGAAGTCTTCCTTTTTCAGGAGGCCCTTTTCCACGCATTCGAGGGCATAGGCTACGACCCCTCCGGCTGAGATCGTGTCCACCCCGGTGCGGTTCAGATATTCGTTGACCTTGTAGATCAGATCATAATCGTTATTGAGGATGAGCCCGCCGAAGGCGGACACGGTCTCGTACTCCGGCCGGTGCGTCTCCTTGTCTGCATAGGGCAGTTGCGGCACATTGAGGATCGCGCCGCATTGGATCGGACAGGAGAAGCAGCCGAAGGCCTTGACCTTGTAAGGCAGCGAAGCATTCTTATGGAGTGCTTTGGAGAGCCTTTTTGGGAAATCCCTCAGGGTCCCCTGGTAATTCTTCAGGGGCGTATCCCCGGTCTCATGCGAGATGATTGTTGAGAAGGGCGTCCCCCAGCGATGGAACATTTGCGAAAAAAGCAAGGTGGCGACCCCCGGGAAATTGCCAGCAATGGAAAAACCGATATGGAACCAGCGCATAAAGGCGGTGAACATATCCGTGAGGGAGAGCATCAACCCGATGAGCGCGTTGTTCATGTCCTTCTTCAGGCGCTGGTTGTATGCTTTGGCGAGCTCAATGACCTTCTCCTTATCCGCCGGGGCGATGCGCTTATTCCCCTTCAGGCACAAGGCCTTGAGCTTCTTGCTCCCCACCACCGCACCGAGACCGCTCCGTGCCGCAACCCTCCCCCGGTCGTTGACGATCCCTGCGTACAGCACCTGGTTCTCGCCGCCCTGGCCGATGGCCGCCACGTTGAATCCCTTCCCGTGCCGGTCCAGGAGCACCTTCTCCGTCTCCACGACGTCCTTGCCCCAGAGATCGGAGGCGTCCTTGAGCTCTTGCCTGTCCCCGTCGATCAAAAGATAGACCGGCTTTTCTGATGCACCCGTAAAGAAGATAGCATCATACCCGGTATTCCGGAGCGCTGGTCCGAAAGAGCCGCCGGAGTTGGCATCGCCCCAACCTCCTGTGCACAGCGTCCCATCCGGCTTCAGTCCCCTCCCGGTCAGCGGGCTCTTGCCGCAGACCATGTACCTCCCCGTAAAAGGCGCCGGCGTCCCGGTGAAGAGCCCCGGGCAGAAACCGAGGATGTTGTCCGGTCCCAGCGGGTCGCAGCCCGGCTTGATCCGGGAATAGATGTAGTACACCCCGAGTCCATACCCACCCAAGTACTGGCGGTAGATCTCCTCCCCCGGCTCATCTTCACGCAGCTCGCCGCTCGTCAGATCGACGCATAATATCTTCCCCATATATCCCTTCGGTTGTGCCATGCTCATCTCCAAAAAAAGCTCAATCCTCCCCTCTATCTCAAGGGGGGTTTGCTGTTTATCATGTAAAGCGAGGCAGCCATTTCTGCTCCTGATACCAGCGTGCCGTTTCGGCCAGACCTTGCGCCCCGTCCGGGTATTTCGGGGTCCATCCGAGGGATTTGAGGGCGCTCGTGTCGAGGATGTAATCCCCGCTCATGAAGACGAAGAAGTCTTGGTCGAGCCGCGGGGCGACCATTCTCTGCAGGCCGTGGGTGCGGATGACGTCTTCCCATTTCTTTTCAAAAGAGGCGTTCAGACGATCGAAAATCCACTCGGGGAGGGCGAGCAGGATCCGCATGAACGGCCAGAAGGCCTTTGTGAAGTAGGGATAGCTGAAGGACTTTTCCAGACCGAGGACGGGCATGACGGCCTGGAAGAGCTCTCCCTGGGTCAGAGGATGGTCGTCGCCGACATTGAATGCCTTGCCGATGACGCGCTCCGCCGGAGCCTCCAGCAGGGTGGCGATGGCCCCGGCCACATCCTCGACGTTGACGTACTGGACGCGGGGTCCGCCTTTCATAACCGCTATCTTGCGCGTGCCGCCATGCCGGTTGAGGGCGAGCATCGCCATGAATGACACCTGGCCGTAGCGGGAGCGTTTGCCGTAGATCCCGGCAGGACGCAGGCTGATTGCGGGAAGGCCCTTGCGCACGAACTCGAAGACAACGTCTTCGCCTTCTTTCTTGCTCCGCTCGTAGTCCGTCCCCGGATTCCGGGGGTGATCCTCTTTCATGGGGCTCTGCCGCGCCATGCCGTAGACCGAGATGGAGGCGATGTGGATAAAACGCTTTACGTTTGCCTTAAGGGCCGCCTCGCACATGTTGCGGGTCACGACCACATTCGCCTTGTAGAGGACGTCCCAGGGCAGGTAATACTTGAAGAGTCCGGCGATATTCACCACGCTCTTGACCCCTTCCAGCAAGCGGGGGATGGAGCTCGTATCAAGGAGATCCGCCTCGATGACCTCGGCGCCTGCCTGTCGGGCAGGGTCGAGATTGGTGCCGGGGAGATCGGTGGCACGGATTGATAAGCCTCTCGCACGGAGTGTTTCAACGACGGTGGAACCGAGGAACCCTCCCGCACCGTTTACCAAAATCAGACCGGTA
>CAYGXB010000262.1:4330-4778 GCA_964353605.1 uncultured Bacteriovoracaceae bacterium | reverse complement strand
CAAGTAACGAGAATTGACCCGAAGAGATGATTAAACAATTTGATAATATTGTAGAGTAATTTCTGAGTTTATCGCATGGCATACAAATAATATGTTCTCATTCGTAATGCCTTAGACCATTGGGGTTGTTGAGTGAATAATCTTGGAAACCCCTTGGTTGTAAGCAGTTGAATTACATTACTGAGTCTATTCTCCACATCGTGTACTTCCATCACAATCTGCCTTATTTTGGGCCAATGATTTTCGTCTATACCTCTCAGCACATCCCACTCCGCCCCTTCAACATCGATCTTTAATAAATGTATTGTTTCTACATGATATTTATCAATAATATCTGATAGCGATTTTAACGGGCACTCGATCTCTTCACCTTTCAGGAAGAAAGACCATGTTTTTTTTATTAGGAATGAACGGAAAGGATGCATTGCCTTGAGCAGATAAAAAAACA
>CAYGXB010000262.1:0-4320 GCA_964353605.1 uncultured Bacteriovoracaceae bacterium | reverse complement strand
ATATACTTGAAATAGGTGAAGATTGCAGATTGGGGTCCGCCAATATATGTCAAGCCTGTATTAAAAATATGTACATTTCCTCCCATTGCCATCCCTTGATGAATAAGGTTTTTCTGAAGAATTGAAAATGTGTAAGGTATTGGTTCAAAGGCAAAGAGGACGATATCTTTGTTGCACATTTGATTTGCAAACAGACTAAATAATCCAATATTTGCACCCACATCAAAAACAGTATCCTTGGGATTTAATGATATTCCATATTGTAGATAATCATTTTTCTCAAATATCTCGTTATACATTAATTTCGCTTCTGGCCTTGATATACAATATACTTTTCCGAGTTTCGGTAAGTACATGTGGGGTACTCTTTTGAACATGGGACACCTTTTTTAATAAATAAATTGTATCAATATGATTATTATGTCTCCCGGGATACATACATGAAGATTCATTCTCGTTGATGCCACCATTGGTTTATTATGAGTTACAGCGTAGTGTTTTTTGTACACTGCTGGGTGTACCATATCCTCCTGCCCCGACCTCAGTATGCAAATCGTTATAAATGGTTCTGCCAATTGGTATAAGAACCACCCATTGATAATTATATCAGATCAGGATCAGCAATCAATCCGGCAAAGCGGCAATGGCCTCTTTAACAGCCTCCCGTATCGGGGTGTAGCGGATGCCCAGTTCCCGTTCGGCCTTGCTGCCATCGGCCCGGATACCTTCCCGCGAAAGCCTGACGCCATCTACCGAGAGGCCAAACTGCGGTGGCAGCTTGAGCCGATTGGCCAGCAACGTGAGGAGCTTGGATCCGAATATAACAACGAAATTCGGCATGTGGATTGGGGGTAGGGGAACGCCGGCAATCTCGCTGATCATCAGATACAGTTCGTCGAATGATAACTGTTCTTTGCCGACGATATACTTCTGCCCGATATTCCCCTCCTTTTCAGCCGCCCGGACGATAACCTCCACCACATCCCGGACATGGGTATAGGTGAAGACCGAATTATGGAATGCTGTCGCCGGCATCTTCTGTCTTGCCAAACCCCAGATAATCTGCCCGGTCACCTTGGTATCTCCGGCACCGAGAATCGGGCAGGGGTAGATCACAACCAGGGGGAGCCCCTTCTCCTTGAAGAATGTCCATGCGATCTTCTCCCCTTCGGCTTTGGTGCGTGAATATTCGCTGAACATCTCCAGGCCTGGGCTGCTTTCCTCAGTAAAGGGCACATCGGTGGGCTTGCCATAGGCAGCAACGGTGCTGACATGGATTACCTTGGACACCCTGGTCTCGAGCGCAGCTTCCATGACGTTCTGGGTTCCTTTGATATTGACCTCGGTATAAACGTTGGGGTCCGCCTCCCAAACGGAATAGATATTGGCGAGGTTGATGACCCAGTCGCACCCTTGCATGCCCGCGAGCAGGGAGGATTTGTCTGTGATATCCCCGTAGACGATGTTGACCTGCAGCTTTTCCAGCTCACTTATTTTACTGGTTTTTCTTGCCAGGCAATGCAACCCGTGTCCAGTCCCCGCCAAACGCTTCACGAGGTGGGTTCCGAGGAACCCCGTTGCTCCGGTGATAAAGATCTTCATGTGCTTACCCCTTCTCCATAGATTTTATTATATGCGCCATTTATAAGGCTCACAACGCAAGTATTTCCCCCAGTGCCTGTTCGTAGCGATTGTAAAACGCCTCGATCTCCTCGTGCGTATATTCAGCCTCAGGGTAGGAGATATCGATATATGTCCTTCCTTCCAGGCTCGCGGAAGTGACAAAAAGTCCATATTGCGGCACGAGGGACATGGTTTCACTCACCTGGGCCTTGGTGCCGTGGGAATTGATAATGTCGATATTGCTAAAGGTCGAGAAGGCAAAGGTCATTGAAACGAGCCCCTTTTTCCTTACCCAGCGCGCACCCCAGGCATAGAATTTCTTGCCGATCACCGTGAACAACTTGTCGATTAACCAGGGGAAAATGATCTCCTTATTCTTGAATGAGTCCATCCCTTTTCCCATCTGCTCCTGTATGACGCGCATTATTTCCTTGGGGTCGTCCCAGCACCGCTTGGGGACCCGGACCGTGAAAATGGCCGTATAATTACCGAACACGGGCGGCTTATCTTCAAAAAACGGCCGGAGATCCACCGACATGACAATACAGACTGTGTTGCCTGTATCCCGGCCTGGACTACGGATGCTGGCCATGGTAAGGGCTGCCAGGTGCATAGTGTTGATGCTGTATCCAAGCGCCTTGGATACTTTCTTGAGGGACTTCAACTCATGCGAAACAAATCGTTGTAACATTCCCACCGGACCCCAGAAATCAACCGGACGGGAAGAAGGTGTAACTATGACATCACCTTTGGTTTCCTGCAGCGCTTTCCGGTAGATCTTGTAGGAATTATAGATCTGCCTTGGAAGCGTAGAATAGGGCTTCTTGATCAGGGCTGGCAACATGTTTGGACTGTCGAGAGGCACCAGCGGCGGTTTCTCGCCGTTCAGATACTTCAATAGGGAGTGCTCCATATGGAACCACCCCAGACCATCGGTTATCATGTGATGCATGGAGACAAACAACACCGGCTGGGGATCATCCGGGAAATAGCGCATTTTCAGGGGAAGGCCCTGTTCGAGCGAAAACGGCTCATTGAGCAGGTTTCTCCGGAACGTGACGAATTCTTCTGAAGCGTAAACCACATTGGGGACTACCCGGAAAGCATCATTGAAGAGCACTTCCAACTGCCGGTCATTGTCATCAAAGATCCTGATGCGATAGGAAAACAATGTTGGTTCGACCACAGACCTGAGCTTGGGGTAGATGGTAAGCATGTAACGCATGGCCTGGCGTATCTCTTCTGCGCTATGTTTTTCCTTAAACCGGAAGGCTAAAAGCTGGGTCTGCGCGGTGATCACATCCTCTAGGGCCAACATGAGTAAATCATGCTTGTTCAACCGAACCGTGTTTTTGCTTCGCATGCTTGTCCTCCTTTAAAAATATGTTCTATAAATATCGGCAGGGAGGAGAAAAAAAACAAGACCCTTGGTGAATGAAAACACTCAGCTGAGAGCTGTGCATGACTTCCTCTCCTTACAAACTCCGAATTAACTGCACCGTATATAGCATGGATCCCTGCACACTTATAACTCGAGTAATTCCGCCAGGGCCTGGTTATAATTTTGAATGAATGCATTAAACTCTTCCCGGGTGAACTCGGCCTCAGGATAGGTGAATCCGGCGAAGATCTTTCCCTCCAGGTTTATGGTGATCATGATGATCGCAAAATGCGGAAACATACATAAGGCTTCACAGATCCGGGCTCTGCTCCCATATGAATTGATGCTATCGATATTGCCGATAGCGGAATACGAGCACGTCATGGGGAGGAGGCCCTTACGCTTGGCTATGCGTGCCCCCAGAGAGTATAACTTTTTGCCAGCCAGGGTGTAAAGCTTTTCGATCAGAAACGGTGCTATCATCTCCTTGTTCTTGTAACGGTTGATCTGGGCATACATCTGGGTCTTGACCTCATTGAGCATCGCTTTGGGATTGCTCCAGTTTCGACGATGGATTCTCACCCAGAAGGTGGAGACGAAATTGCCGAAGATGGGGGGCTTGTCGTAATACGGCCGCAAGTCGGTCGGTATGGCTATCCCGATCACGTCCCCCTGATCCCTTCCTGGGCCTCGGCTCACTGCCAGGGCCAGCGCGGAGAGCAGCAGGATGTTTACCCCGACATCCAGTTCCTTGCACTTGACCAAGATCCGGTCGATATCGAAGGGAAGGATATGCATGCGAGCTTCAGCCGGGCTGAAGAAATCCGCGGGTCGGGACGAGGCGGGGATCATTTTCAGTCCCTCGGCCTTCCGGATATCCTCCTTGAAGAGCTGGAACGACCTCCGGATCTGTGCTGGGAGCGTGAAATGGGGCCTTTTTACAAGGGCCGGCAGCATGTTCGGGTCATCAAGCGGTAGTTGGGGTGACTTGTCGTTGTTGAGGTATCGTAAGAGTGAATCCATGAGGTGAAGCCAACTCATCCCGTCACCTGCCATATGATGGAGGGAGAGAAGCAACATCGGCTGGGGATCATCAGGGAGATAGCGGATTTTCAGGGGTAATCCGCACTGGAGCGAGAAGGGTTCATTCAGCAGAGCCCGCCGATAGTCAATGTATTCTTCCGAATCGCACCGGAGACCATATTTGACCCGGAAGGCCTCATTGAAAAGCACTTCCAGTTCTTGATCATGATCATGCAGGATTCTCAAACGATAGGAGAACAGCGTGGGCTCAACCATGGATCGCAGACGCGGAT
>CAYGXB010000261.1:0-4786 GCA_964353605.1 uncultured Bacteriovoracaceae bacterium | reverse complement strand
CAACGTGGTCGACCCCGAGGACATGATCAACCTCTATGGTGCAGATGCCACCCGGCTCTGCACGCTCTTTGCCGCGCCACCGGAAAAGGACATGGACTGGAGCGACCAGGGCATCGAGGGGACCTATCGGTTCCTTTCCCGGCTCTGGCGGCTCGTGCTAGAAATCAAAGGCATGACCGCCGCGCCGCGGATTGATTCTATACCCGCGTCTATGGAGGGTATCCAGCGCAAAACCCATCAGACCATCCGCAAGGTGACCGAGGATATCGACAAGCGCTTCCGGTTCAATACGGCCATTGCCGCCATGATGGAGCTCGTCAACGAGTTGTACAAGGTCAAGGAGACGACCAAGGATCCGGCCGAGGTGGCGGTGATCAGGAACTCCGTGGAGCATCTCCTCGTCATGCTCTCACCCTTTGTGCCGCATATCGCGGATGAACTGTGGCACTCCCTTGACTACACCGGCATGCTCCTCGATCACCCCTGGCCGGAATACGATCTGCATTGGGCGGAAAAGGTGGAGGTCACCATCGCGGTGCAGATCGGCGGCAGGTTGCGGGCGACGGTCACGGTGCCCGTCGATTCGGAGCAGGTCTTCGTGGAGAACGCGGCGATGGCAGAGCCGAATGTGAAGAAACATACCAATGGCCAGACGATCAAGAAGATTATCTATGTCCCAAACAAGATCCTTAATATTATTGTTCAGCCTCGCTAGCCTCTTCGGCTGCGGGTATACTTTCGTCCTCAAGGGGGGTGGAAACCTGGGGCAGGTGAGTATCCTGCCGAGCATTAACCAGACCTCCCTGCGGGGGGCCAACATGGTGCTGGATTCCAACCTGGAGAACGAGCTGGCGGCCATGGGCTTGTTCTCGCACCGGGACAACCTTCCGCGGCTTAGGTGTACGATCGTTTCCTCCTCGAGTCAGGAGATCACCTCGAACCGGCTGGCTGCCAACCGGTTCCGGCTCACCCTCACCGTGAAGGCCGAGATCGTCGACTTATCGGGCAAGGTCATCTGGCAGGCACACTTTACGGATGAAGGGGCCTATGCCTCCGGCGGCCAAGAGGAAAACGCCCTGGAAGAGGCCTGTCAAAAGATTGCCGGCCGGATCGCCCAGGCTATCGGTTCGATCAAGACATAATAAGGCACAAAGGGAGAGAGGTACAAAGGACGAGATACGGGGCAACCCTCTGGGGTTGCCCTCAGCGATACCATTTATTACACCTTACCCCCCTGGAGGATGATGAAACAGACTGAAAAGAAAAAAGTCTTCGACCCCGTTTTCCTCTTCATGGGAGAGGAGACTTTCCTCATGGAGGAAGAGATCGCTGCCAAGCGTACCGCCCTGGGTGAGGATGCCTGGATGAGCTTCGCATCATACAACGCCGAGGAGACAACCAGGATCGAAGAGGTCCTGGCCCTCTGCAATACCATGCCCTTCATGGGCGAAAGAAGACTCATCGTCCTGCGTAATATTCAGAAACTCACCGCCAAGGCACTGGCCCAGGTCGCGGCCTATGCCCTTGACCCTGCCGATACCACGACCCTCATCCTGACCGTGGAGGGCCAGAAGCCCAAGAAGGGGGACAGCCTCCTCAAGCAACTGAGTGCCCAGGTCACGGTGGAGAGTTTCGATCTGTTGAAAGGGCAAGGGCTTTGGTCCTGGATACAAAAGAGGGTAAAGAGATCCGGGAAAGAAATCGAACGGGAGGCGGCTACCCTCCTGGCCGACATCACCGCCGGGCATACCTGGTTCATCGCCTCCGAGATCGAAAAACTCTGCCTTTTCCTAGGGGCAAGGCCAGAGATCACCATACGCGATGTGGAGTACTTGGTGTTGAAATCCTTCGCCTCATCCATCTTTGCCTTCCAGGATGCGCTCTTCGACAGGAAAAAGGAGGTGTTGGGGCGGCTCATTGAGCTTGAGCAGTCAGGAGTGGAACCCCTGGAAGTGATCGCTGTGCTCGAGAACCATGTCCTCGATCATTACAAAGTCCTCTTCGGCCCGGATTGGAAATGGCGGAACATCCATCCGTATGTCCAAAACAAGATCCTCGCCCGCAAATCCCTCTGGAAGGCATCCGAGCTGGGCATGCTCCTCGCTGAACTGAGGACGATCGAACGCAATATCAAGACCGGTCGATCGAGCCTCCCCTTTCCGGCCATGATCGATCTCATAGGGAGCGTTGTCTTTCGGAAGACATCCCCCCCTGGAATCCTCAGGTGATGCATGACGTGGGTTTTCCTCTCCTTGCTCTCCGCCTTCAGTCTTGCCAGTGCAGACGCCCTTTCGAAGAGATTCTTCAGCGACCTGTCCGCCTATGAAATGGGCCTGATCAGGTTACTCTACGTGTTCCCCTGGCTCATTGCAGCCTGTTTCTTCATCCCCTGGACGAAACCGGACACGGTTTTCTTCCTCTGCCTGGTTGTGGGATTACCCCTCGAAGCCCTCGCTTTCTATGGTTACATGCAGGCCTTAAAAGAGGCCCCGCTTTCCTTGTCGCTCCCTTTTCTCGCCTTTACCCCCGCCTTCATCGTCCTGACCGGATGGATGCTCCTCGGAGAAACCGTGAGTCTAACTGGCCTCCTAGGCATTTTCCTCATCGTGGCAGGCTCGTATTGCCTCAACATCTTCAGCATTGCTCAGGGATATCTCGCTCCTTTCAAGGCCATATTCAAAGCGCGAGGCTCACGAACCATGCTGCTGGTGTCCTTCATCTACTCGCTCACTGCACCCATCGGGAAGCTCGGCATCCTCCATTCCAATCCGTATGTCTTCGGTGTCATCTATTATACGTCGTTTATTCTCTGCATGGCCGCGTTTCTCCCTTTTTCTCCCGGGGCCAAGGTGGAGAATCTGAACATGAGGCCCATGAAGGCCCTGATCCTGGGGGCTGTCGTGGCCGTTTCTATCTTCAGCCATTGGGTAGCCATCTCCCAGGTCCAGGCCGCCTATATGATCGCCCTCAAACGGACGAGCCTCCTGTTCGGGGTGCTTTATGGCGCATTCTGGTTCAAGGAGGAAAAGATCAGAGAAAGATTGATCGGCGCCGGACTCATGCTCATCGGGGTATTCTGCATTGGCTGGCTCGGATAATACGGATGGCGCAGGCCATAAAAAAGTCCCCGCACACGTTTATAAAGTGGGGACCGTAATGGACGAAGGGAGAGGTTTAAGACTTCAGGATGATGCGTTGAATTGCCGGGCGAGTCTGGAGATCCTTCGGGAGGCGGTCTTCCTATTGAGGATGCCTTTGTTCACTGCGCTATCCAACTGGGCAATGGCTTTCTGGTAGGAGGCCTTGGCATCATCGGTGTTTTTCTCCTCCAAGTTTCTGAATGCCTTCTTGATGGTCGTATTGATAGAAGACTTGCAGCTCCTGTTCCTCAGGCGCCGCTTCTCGCTCTGCTTCTGCCGTTTCAGGGCCGATGGGTTATTGGCCATGCCTCTCTCTTCCTCCTCTCTTGTCTTGCGTCGTGAGGTCATCCTTACTACCGAGAGAAGGAGGATATGTCAAGGACTTTGATGATGCACTCTTGGACATGCTCCCAAAAGGCACTTGTCATACTAAGGTGCGATAAGAAGCCCACAATTTTGCAGGACAGCAAAATTGGACAGCCGGAGACTGTCCGAAGGGTGAAGGCCAGGGACGGACCGAGTCACAATTTGGCAGAGATAGCCGAATTGGATGTGCCGTCAGGCACGCCTGTGAGGTACAGGGATATACCGAGTCACTCCACCTAACCTCTGTGGTCTCAAAGGGAGTCAAGGATCAGACAGCTCTCCAATCCAACGGAAAATTCAAAGAGCAAGGCTGCGTTGTGGTGAAAACTGAATTACTCCATGAAAAACGAAACCACTTTCCCGGCTCCCACCCAGAGGATCAGGAGGGGATCCTGCCAGGGCTTCCCGAACTCCACTCCGCGCTGCTGCATCTCTGCGCGTACCACCTGGAGCCGCTCTGCAAAGTCATCCCAGTCCCGTGCAGCAGCTGGCGACCACAACACCTCGGCATGGGCAATGAGGCGGGGGAAGGCCTTCCTGTCGATGTTCCCGGGCTTCACCCACTCACCCCAGAGGTTTATTTCCCCACCCAGGATATGCGGGGCCAGTCGCGGATCGAGATGGGGGGGGATGGGTTCGAAGGCGTACACCTTCTTCAGGCTCGTGACGAGGAGCGGGTAGTCGATGTAACAGTGGGAAACCGGTGAGACGATTGCGTCGTGTCCGGCCAACGCGGCTTCCCGCGCATACCGGTGCCTGCGCCAGGCCTGCACCACAGAGCCCTCGGGCAGATAGGCGGTTATCTCATCCCAGCCGATCATCGTCTTGCCGTATTTCCTGAGGATTTGGTTCACCCGGGTAACGAAATAGCGCTGCAGCCCGGTCTTTTCCGGATATCCCAGCTCGGCCAAGAGCTTTTTATTGGGTGGGCAGTTCAGCCAGTCCTTCGCTCGCACCTCATCCGACCCGATGTGCACATACGGTGCGGGAAAGAGATCCTTGATTTCCCCGAAGAGTCTGTCTAGGAACTCATAGACCTCCTCCTTGGCAGGGCAGAGTGCGGTAGAATAGACGCCGGGATATTTCCGCACCGGCACCTCCTTCCCGGAACAGGACAGGTACGGATACGCGGCCAGCAGCGCTGATGTATGCCCGGGCATGTCTATCTCGGGAACGACCATAACATGCCTCTCCTGGGCATAGGCGACAAGCTCTCTGATCTCGCCCTGGGTATAGTAGCCGTTTTGCCCGCCGACCTGGTGGAGCCTCGGAAAGGACTT
>CAYGXB010000260.1:0-4789 GCA_964353605.1 uncultured Bacteriovoracaceae bacterium | reverse complement strand
GCTCGCGTGTATGATACCGTGGGTCATTCGCCAACCCTGCAGGCGGCGCTCATCGTTACCGCCGCCTGTGGAACAGTGAGCCTCGTGGGTATAGGCAAGAGCTTGAAGTTTGATCCCACACCCCTGTGGCTCAAACTGCTGACCGTCAAGGGTGTCTATGGCTACGGCTACAATGAAACAGGCAGCGGCAGGAAGCATGCCTTTGCAATCGCGCTCGAACTCATGGAGAAAAAGAAGGTTTACGTAAATGATATGCTCACGCACACCTTCCCCATCGAGCGATACCGGGATCTCATCGAGGTCAATTTTAACAAAGGGAAAAACCGGGCGATTAAAACAGCCATAAGCTTTTAGTCCAGGCCAACACCCTTAAGGACGATCTTTATCCAAGGTCCGACCCGCCCTTACGTGCACAGGGTGCGGCGAGCGTGCGAATCGCCCGTTATATAGAGCTAAGAACTGGCCCCGGTCCGATTTGAACTGCATCAGGCGATCATCCTCCAACCTTTCATCCTGGCAAGGATCTCGAACGGCCTGATGAACTCGCCATAGACCATTTGTTGGGAAGGTTCTGATGCCATAGCTGTCCTCCGCTAGAATGCAATGATATTGAGGAGTTTCCCTATACCACAGATGGAGAGTGTTGTGCACAAAGACCCCAGGATGGTCATCCAGATCCCCGCCTTAGCCATATCGCCGATGGTGAAGTATCCCGAGGAATACGGGATCACATTGGTCGGAGTGGAAGTCACGAGGATGAAGGCCAGCGACGAAGTTATTCCGGCAGGGACGGCCAGCAGAACCGGGTCGATGCCGAGGGTGCGGCCGAGAGCGATGAGGAGCGGAACCACGATGATCCCGGTGACCGTATTGCTCGAAAACATCACCTTCATGAGCGACACCCCGAGCACCACGGTGAGGACGATAAGCACAGGGTGGAGCTTCCCGATGGAGTGAAACGCCATCCAGGCGATCCAGTCCGCAGCGCCGCTGTGATAGATGGCCATGCCGAGCGACAAACCCGCCACGACGAGGATGATGCCGCCCCAGCTGATGTCGTTCTCCGCCTCTTCCCAGGACAAAACCTCGATCCCGGGCATGAAAAGCAGGCAGGCGCACGCGATGGCTACGAAGGATATATCGAGGTAATCGATCACCCCTTGCGTCCATTGCTTGATGAACGGCGCGAAGATCCACAGGAAGATGGTGAACAGGAAGATGACGATGGTGAAGATTTCCTTCCGCCCGATCGGCCCCATATCCGCGAAACGTTGTTTCACTTCTTCCTTGGTGATGGAGAGATTGATATCCTCCAGGGGGAAGGTCTTCAAAAGGATGAGCCATGCACAGGGCACCATGAGGATGGCAGCCGGAAAGCCAATGGCCATCCAGTCGAGGAAGGTGAAGTCGATGCCGGCAAGGTCCTTCAAAAACCCCATGGTGAGCGGGTTCGGCCCGCAACCCGCGGGCGTCGCAATCCCGCCGATCAAGGCGCCCCAGGCGCAGGAGATCATGAGGGCCCGCCCGAAATTGCTCTTCAGGGGTTCAGCCCCGGCATCCTTGAGGATGGAGACCCCGATGGGGAGCAACATGGCCGCGACGGCCATGTCGGTGATCCAGGCCGACATAAGCATCCCTACGATGAGGAAGGCGAGGATAATGAGGCTCGGATTGTGGCCGAGGTAGTGAAGCACGTGGGTCGTGATGCGCTTCATGATCACGGTGGAATTGATGGCGGCGGAGAAGATGCAGACGCCGATGAAGAAGAGAATAATGGGATCTCCAAAGCCGTCGCTGACGAGCTTCTTAAAGGGTGCCGCTTTCGTCATGACGAGCAGGGCGATTGCAAGGAATCCTGTGACGGAAAACGGTATGGCCTCGGTTACCCAGAGGAGAACGGAAAACAGGAGGACAGCCAGGGTAGCCTTGCCTTGAATGGTGAGCG
Source organism: uncultured Bacteriovoracaceae bacterium (assembly GCA_964353605.1). GTDB lineage: Bacteria > Desulfobacterota > Desulfomonilia > UBA1062 > UBA1062 > CAYGXB01. Next base: position 2,844 of record CAYGXB010000260.1, on the reverse strand, counting down.
CAAGCTCCTTCGTCCCGGTATGCACAGGCGCTGGCGTCGGCAGTGCCAGCACAACGAGAAAGAGCACCAAGGCCGCAATGAAAAATATCCCCCGCCTGTGTTTCGCGATGACATTCTTTAGCTCCATAGTCGATCCTCTCCTCTTTGTTTACGGATGAAACCAGCAGCATCGTTCGCATATACCTTTGCTATGGACGTTTATCCTCCTGAAGCGGGAGCGTGCCTCCCCTTCCCGCGAACCAACTTCGTCTTGTTCAGGATATATCCAGCTCAGAGAGCTTGTGCTTTGTCGGTACACCATTCCTATCCCAGCCCCGCAGGGTGTAATACCTGTTCAGCATCTTTTCGAACTCCTCCGGTGGGCAGTACCTCCCCTGGGCAGGACCATCAGGAATGGGTTCATGCATGACGCGCCATGGAAGGGTATCCTGCGTTCTCTCCACCCCACGCTGTACGTTGATCAGGCGCTCAAGATTGTATATGCGCTCCCCAATCCTTCCGAACTCCTCCAGCGAGAGATCCCAACCCGTAACGTACTTGAGCGCATCCTTGAGCGGCTCATCGATCCGAATGCCGAATCCCCGCTCCATGACAAAACGGCACAGGACGAGCGAATCGCCGATGGCCGTGTAGTTCTGGCTGGCTATGCAGTACTCGGGCTGGCTGGCAAAACCTTCGTCAACATCCGGGTACTTCGGACGTGCATCATGGTGGCTGCCGCCGCGGGTGGAAGTCGCATAGGCGAGGCCCATCGATCGCCCGGCCCGCGCCGAATGACCGGCGATATCGAGCCCCTTGACCGCATAGAGAAATCTATCCGCATTCTTTCTAAGCCTTCTTGAGATCCTCTCGGAACCCAGGGAGAGGAGTTCTCCGATCCCCTGCCTGAACGCTGTTAGCCGCACAAGTTCGGTTAGGTTCACTATGCCGAATTCGAGATGATACCCAAGCTCTTTGGCGGATACGACACCCTTTTCCATACATTCCGTGAGGAAAGCGATGGTGACCCCCATGCTTATGGTGTCGATCCCCATTTGGTCGCACATCGCGTTAGCGTTGAAGATGGAGACGATATCCCGGTTGTCGAGCATGGAACCGAAGGCATAGATGGTCTCGAACTCAGCCATCTTGACATCCCGGCCGACAAACTCTCCTTCCGGCACGTGCACGAGCTTGCCACAGGCCACCGGACATCTATGACAAGCGATATTCTTCTGTTTGTATTTCTCCGCGATGAGCTCGCCGCTGATATCGTGTGCATAGGCGAAGGTCTCGCGGGTATTGTTATGGGTGGCGAGCATCCCCCGGGTGTTGAGCATGTTGATGAGGAACGGCGTTCCGATGGTATTGAGTATCTGTGTGTTCTCCTTCAGGGTGCTCAGACGGGAGGCGAGCAAGGCCTTGAGTCTGGCCTCATCGGAAACCTCAATCTTCCTGTCCCCTTTGAAGACCAGGGCTTTGAGGTTTTTTGCACCGAGTACTGCACCGATCCCACACCTCCCGGCGGCGCTGACGCGGGAACCGCTGCACATGACATTGGCGAAGAGGACCCCGTTCTCTCCTGCCGGTCCGATTACAGCGGTCTCGATCCACGCTCCTTCTCGTTCTGCGAGGATGGCATGCGTCTCTCCGGTCGTCTTTCCCCATAGGGAGTGCGCTTCCTTGATCTGTGCCGTGCCGTTTTCGATGAGGAGGTACACCGGCGTTTGCGCCTTGCCGGTGATGAAAACAGCGTCAGCCCCCGCGCGCTTGAGCCGCGAGGCCGCATCTCCCCCGAAGTTGGAGTCGGCGAAGTAGCCGGTGAGCGGGGATATCGCGGCAAGATGACCTCTGCCAGTCCCCCACACCGGGGACTCGTTGAGCGGGCCTGTGGCGAGCACCACGGCGTTCTCGTCGGAGAGCGGATCGGCACTGGCCGGAACATGATCATAGATGAGCTTAACCGCAAAGCCGTTGCCGCCGAGGAACATCCGGGCGAAATCTTCGGTGAACGAATTATTATCGATAGCGCCTGTGCTCAGGTTCACCTTGAGAATACCGCCCATGTAACCGTTCATCTCTGCGCCCCTCTCCATCTGAATATACGCTGGCAAAGCCTTTCTGTCAACTGGTTAGATAATTATGTTTTATAACTTGATTTAGATAAGCGTTCCGCATATCTTGCAGATATCCTTTGAAAATTGTTGACGCTTTCGTGCGCTTCCTATAGCAGATCTTTCATGATTGACAGAATCGATCACGTCGCCATAGCCGTCAAGGACTATGCGAAGGCATTGGATTTCTTCACGCGGATCTTCGGAGCCATCCCCGGCAGCAATGCCCGCGACGATGCAAAGCGGTACTTCTGGCAGAATTTCTCCCTCGGCGACCTGAGCAGGATCGAGATCCTCACGCCGACCGATGCGGGCAGCTTCCTTGACAACTTCCTCCATAACCGGGAGGGTGGCGTGCACCACATCACTCTGCAGACACCTGATATCGCCAAGGCTATGGAGATTCTGGAAGCACACGGTATTCCCTATTTCGGGTATAAGGAATACCCGGACGGTGTATGGAAAGAGCTCTTCATCCATCCCAAGGACGCCTTCGGCGTGCTCATCCAGATCGCGGAATTCAGGGCCGATGACTGGCTCGCTCAATGCGTGCGCATGCCTGAAGGATCACGCTTTCGCGTGGAGAAGACGCCGCAGGGATATCAGCTCCAGATTGCACATCCGGGCGGTGGCAAGGCCATAATCGACCTCGGAAAAGAAGAGCTCCGCGAGCTCATCGCATCCCTCTTGGTTGCCCTCTAAAAGGCACGACATGTCGTGTCCACCCATTACATAACGGCGTACGAGGCGA
>CAYGXB010000259.1:0-4818 GCA_964353605.1 uncultured Bacteriovoracaceae bacterium | reverse complement strand
GGTGGCGTTCTCACCCAGTACCTCACCTGGCGGAGTATCTTCCTTGCACCTGTCCCCTTTGGTCTCTTTGTGATCTATTGCGCCACTGTCAAACTCAAGGGCGCCTGGGTAGAGACCAAAGGCCAACGGTTTGATCTATCCGGCGCAATCGCCTACGCCCTCTCTCTGCTCAGCCTGATCTACGGCATGTCCATTCTCCCCTAGAGAGGATACCTGTTCATAATCTTAAGGGTTGGCAGGCATGATTTTCTTTACGTACTGGGAAATCCATACGCGGAGTCCGATGCTCGATCTCGCGTTCTTCACCAGGAAAAGGGTCTTTTCACTCTCGAACCTTGCCGCCTTCATTCACTACAGCGCTACTTTCTCCCTGGGCTTCATGCTCAGCCTCTATCAGCAATACATCAACGACCTGAGCTGAGTCCCCAGAATGCCGGCCTCATCCTCATCGCCCCTCCTGTGGCCATGACCATCGGTTCTCCTCTTGCCGGGCGGCTTTCGAACAGAAAGGAGCCACGTTTCATCGCCTCCTCCGGCATGGCAATCACTGCCCTCGGCCTTTTCCTCCTCACCTTCCTTTTATCGTCATGACGCTGATCGTCAGCGGCTTCGGCTTCGCCATGTTCTCTTCTCCGAATACGAGTGCCATCATGGGCTCGGTCGATAAGCGGTATTACGGGGTCGCCTCAGGAATCTTGGCGACCATGCGCATGACCGGCCAGACGCTCAGCGTGGCCATCGCTATGCTCTTCTTCGCTCTCTTCATCGGCAGGAGTCTAGCTTTCCCCGCACTATTACCCCGCCTTCCTCAAGGCTTCCCGCATGGCATTCGCCGTCTTCACTTTCCTTTGCATCCTGGGCGTCTTTGCCTCTCTCGTCCGCGGGAAAAAAGGCTCCACCTACCCCTAACCTCTTTCCGGAAAACTTTAAACGAGGTAGGCCCAGGAAATCAGCCTTTAAGCATGTCCTTGATGTCGGAGGTGAAGGTTGGGAAGGCGAACATGAAGTCGTTGAGGTCTTTGGATGTGATGTTGAACTGCTTGGACAGGGCGAAAATATTGATGAGCTCCTGCCCCCTGTGTCCGAGGATGTGTGCCCCGAGTATCTTCCCCGTGCCCTCCTCTATGAACACCTTGGAGAAGGTGGCGGCCTCGGCATAGGCCCGGCTCGTTTTCAATGTGCTCAAATCGAGGAGGCTCACCTTGTGCTTGACTTCCTTGGTATGGTCCCCGGTCATGCCCACGCCTGCCAGTTCCGGGATGGTGTAGACCACATAGGGCACGCTGCTGTAGTCCGGGGTTATCATATCCGAACTGGTAATGTTATGGGCGACGATCTTGCCTTCATAGGTGGCTACCGGGGATAATTGGGGCGAGGTATACACCGCATCGCCGGCCACGAAGATGTCCTTATTCGTGGTCCTGAGGAATGCATCGGTGACAATCCCCCTATTATCCCGCTCGATGAGAGCCTTCTCAAGATCCAGGCCGTCGATGTCGGCCATCCGACCAGCCCCGTTGGCTACGACGTCCGTCTCCAAGGTCTCGGATTGGCCCTCATGCGCGAATACAACCCTGAATGCGGCCCCTGCCTTTTCGATGGCCTCAATCCGCACGCCGGTGAAGATATTCACCCCGAGCTTCCTGGTCTCGCGCGCGAGCCGTTCCGTCATGTCTTTATCCAGGCCGGGAAGGATTCTGGGGGCCGCCTCCAGGATGGTCACCCTCGTACCAGCCCGGGAAAGGACATGGGAGAACTCCATGCCGATGGGACCGGCGCCGATGAAGACGATCGATGAGGGCTGGTCATCCATCTCAAGGAGCTCGTCGCTCGTTGTGGTGAGTTCGAATCCCTCAATGGGCAGCATCCGCGGTTTCGAGCCCGTGGCGATCACGAACTTCTTACCCTGGTACTCCCTGCCGCCGGCCTCAACCGTATGCGGCCCGGTGAAGACCCCCCGCGCCTGGACCACGTCGATGCCGAGCTGGAGAAAGCCGTTTTTCACCGCCTCCGGGATGTCCTTGATAGCCTCCCGCTTCAACCTGATAAGCCCCGCCCAGTCCAGTTTGAGAGGTCCAACCTCCAGCATTTGCGCGGAGGCCCTCCTGATGTGCTCGAAGGTCTCTGCCCCTGCAACGAGGATCTTCTTGGGGATGCATCCCCGCAAGGGGCATGTCCCGCCGAAGCCATCCTGCTCGATCACGATGACCGATATGCCCGCCCGGCTCGCGATGATGGCCGCCGCTCTCCCGGCAGGCCCGGCACCGAGGACGATCAGATCATAGGAAGTCTCCATAAACGCTCCTTTGCTACATATCATCGCTTTTCCCTAAGGATAATCAAAACAAGACCGCTGTCAACTACCCCCATCACCCCGGGGAATCCATACCATCTCAATCCCCCTGTTTCTTCAGGGGTGCTGAGATTCACTGACTGGCTCTTATAAACGTTCAGGAGGGATTGATAGTATGAGATTCTTTATGATTACAATTCAATATTATAGCACCGTGCCTGAACGATGCTATGCGATGAGTACCACGGCCGAGGGTCTGATCGCCAGCCTGATCCGTTCGCCGTTCTGTGGAGGGGGGGTCTCGCCGGGGAGGTCGAAGACGAGAGTCTGGCCTGAACGAGTATCGATCTCGAGGCGATAGAGCACCCCCCTGAAGAGACGATCTACCACCATCCCGCATAGCACCGTTTCCCCTGCATCAACCTCGCATTCGTCGGTGATGAGCCGCGCCGCTTCCGGACGTATGAGCACGGTAACGGCCTCCCCCGATCTCTTATCCGTCAATTCAGGGTTCAGGATCCCGATGGGGGTCTCCACCCTCCCGTCCGGCAGGAGCGTTCCAGATAGGAGATTGTTTAGCCCGAGGAACGACGCCACAAAGGCGTTGGCAGGATAACGATGGATAACCTCCGGCCTGTCCACCTGTTCGATCCTCCCCTTCTGGGTGACGGCGATGACGTCTGCCACCGCCAGGGCCTCAGTCTGATCATGGGTGACGAAGAGTGAGGTGATCTGCAGCCCCTTGAGGATCCTGCGGACGTCAGTCATGAGCTGCTCCCGCAAAGGCCGGTCCAGGGAACCGAACGGTTCGTCCAACATGAGCAGGCGGGGATAAGGCGCGAGGCTGCGGGCCAGCGCCACGCGCTGCCGCTCCCCCCCGGAAAGCTCGGCCACATTACGAGACCCAAAGCCAGTTAACCCAACCAGAACAAGCATCTCCTCGATGCGCATCCTGATCTGGGGCATGGCCATTTTTTGCATCCGGAGGCCAAAAGCCACGTTTTCAAAGACATCCTCGTGGGGGAACAAGGCGTATTCCTGGAACATCATCCCGAAATGGCGGCGATAGGAAGGGATCGAGGTTATATCCTTTCCATCAAAAAAGATCTTGCCTGCATCAGCCCTTTCCAGGCCCGCAATGATACGCAGGAGGGTCGTCTTTCCAGATCCTGACGGGCCCAGTACACCCAGGATTTCGCCCTGTGCGACGCTCAAACTCAGGTCTTCGATGGTAGGTTCATGATCATAGGTTTTGAAAACATGCGATATCTCTAATAAAGCCATATCAGAATTCTCCCCGCTCCCCGATACGCAGTTTTTCCAGAAAGATAAAACCCACTACCATCACCACCATGAGGATCGTACTCATGGCCATGGCCTGCCCATAGTTGATTGCCCCGGGTTGGCCGAGGAACCGATATATGGCGAGCGGTATGGTCGGTGTCTGGGGTCTGGCCACGAAGACCGTTGCCCCGAACTCGCCCAGACTCACAGTAAAGGCAAAGACAGCTCCTACAACGATGGCCCGGGTCACGATGGGAAGGTCGACCTTCCGCCATACCATGAGGGGAGATGCGCCGAGCAGGGCGGCAGCATCCCGCAAACCCCTCGGGATGCTGCGCAGCGCGGGGAGCGCGCTGCGCAGCACAAAGGCGTAGGCAACCAGGGTATGGGCGAGAGGAACGAGCATGAGGGAAGTTCTCAGGTTCAGGGGGGGAGTGTCCAAGGCGATAATGAACCCGAAACCCAGGATCACCGGCGATGTGGCAAGGGGCAGCATGAAAAGTGGATCCAGGATGGAGGTGAGACGGCCTTTCGGTGTAGCGAGCGTTTGGGCTGCAAGCAGGCCGAGGACGAGGGCCATAACCAGAGTTGCGCATGCGAAACCGACCGAATTGAAAATGGCTTCAATGGGAGGGACAAAGAAGACCGATTCGGATGGATTCTCAAAGAGCGCCCGGTAGAAGGCAAACGAGAAACCTTCCTCGGTCGAGAAGGATCTGAAAACCAGGGCAAAAAGCGGCGCCCCGAGCAGGATGAGTATCAACCCCACATTCGCCCCTACGAATAGCCTGTCCTGGAGGGTGATCACCCTGCGCTGGGTCAGGGTCCTCGATCCCGGGGTAAGAGGCACCGTGGTTTTTCGCTGCAGCCACGTATAGACCCACATGAAAGCAAAGGTGCAGAGGATCTGAAAGAGGGAGAGCACGCCTGCCATGGGCAAATTGAAGATATTGACAGCCTGCCGGTAGATCTCGACCTCGATGGTGGCGAAGCGCGGTCCGCCGAGGATCAACACCGTCCCGAAACTGGAAAAGCAGAAGATGAACACGAGGAGTCCGGATGCAAGGAGGGAAGGCCACAAGAGGGGCAAGGTGATCCTGAAAAAGGCTTTGAGCGTAGACGCGCCCAGCATATGCGCCGCCTCGGTGAGCCTCGGTTCGAGACGGGACCAGAATCCTCCGACAATGCGGACCACGACGCTATAGTTATAATACACATGGGCGATAAGGATAAGCCACACG
>CAYGXB010000258.1:0-4829 GCA_964353605.1 uncultured Bacteriovoracaceae bacterium | reverse complement strand
AATGAGGGGAAAAAGGCTTGAAAGCGTAAAGCTTGTATGCTAAAGGGCTCGAAAAACGCACGCCCTGACTTCAGCAGGATCTCAGGTGTCCTTTTTGAGGATCGGTCCTGCGAGGGGCGGAGGAAAAACCAAAAGGAGGAAACATGTCGGCGGTAAGTATGAAACAACTCTTGGAGGCAGGGGTCCATTTTGGCCATCAGACACCTCGATGGAATCCCCTTATGAAGCCCTATATCTTCGGGGCGCGCAATGGCATCCACATCATCGACCTGCAGAAGACGGAAAAGCTCTTCGAGAAGGCCTGCGATTTCATTCGCACCGTCGCCGCAAACGGTGGCAAACTTCTCATGGTCGGGACCAAGAAGCAGGCCCAGGATGCCATCGAGGAAGAGGCGCAGCGGAGCAAGGCCTACTATGTGAACCATCGGTGGCTGGGCGGAACGCTCACCAATTTCGCCACAATCAAAAAGAGCATTGAGCGCCTTAAATGGCTCGAGACCATCATCGACAACGGGACGATCGAGAACTATCCCAAGAAGGAACAAATCAGCATGAAACGGCACAAGATGAAGCTCGAACGATCGCTCTCCGGGATCAAGGTCATGGAGAAGCTTCCCGATATGCTCTTCATCGTCGATCCCTCCCGTGAGTACATCGCCGTCCAGGAGGCGCGCAAGCTAAAGATCCCGATCGTCGCCATTGTGGATACGAATTGCAACCCATCCCTTATCGATTATGTGATACCAGGCAACGATGATGCCATCCGTGCCATCAGGCTGTTCACGGCGAAGATCGCCGACTCGTTCCTCGATGGCCTGGCAGTCTTCGAGGAGAAACTCCAGGGCGAGGTGAAGGAGGAGGCCGCGGGCGAGGATGCAGTCGATCGTAAGGCCGCCGACAAGAAGAAGGGCATAGGCGCGGAACTTGAGGGCGAGATCGAGGTTATCGTCAAGGACAACGACGTGGTTGAGGAAGTGTATGCGGATGAAGCTGAATAGAAGCGTAGGGGAGGAGTAAGGTGCAGATTTCATCAGAGGCTGTCAAGAAGCTCAGAGAGAAAACCGGCGCGGGGATGATGGATTGCAAGAAGGCCCTTGTGGAGACGAACGGCGATTATGACAAGGCGATAGAGTTCTTGAGGAAGAAAGGGATCGAAGTTGCCGCAAAACGCGCTGGCCGGACTACATCTCAGGGCGTAGTCGGAAGCTACATTCACTTAGGCGGGAAGATCGGCGTGCTTCTCGAGGTCAACTGCGAGAGCGATTTTGTAGCCAAGTCCGCGAGCTTCGCCAACTTCGTGAAAGACATCGCCATGCATATCGCGGCGAGTAACCCGTTGTGGGTAAAGCGGGAAGATGTAACAGAGCAGGTGCTCGCCAAGGAGAAGGAGATCCTCAAGGAGCAGGCACTCAAGACTGGCAAGCCGGAGAAGGTCGTCGAGAAGATCATCGAGGGCAAGCTCTCCAAATTCTATGCGGAGAACTGTCTTCTTGAGCAACCGTTCGTCAAGGATACGGACCGCACGGTACAGCAGTATCTGGATGACCTGATCGGAAAAACGGGCGAACGGTGCGTCATAAGACGGTTTGTCCGATACCAGATGGGTGAAGAGATATCGTGTCTTTAGCATACAAGCGTATTCTCTTGAAGATGAGCGGAGAAGCCCTTGCCGGGGATAAGGGGTCCGGGATCGACCCGGAGACCCTTGCCTCCATGGCTAGGCTCATCAAGGATGCCCATGCAGCAGGAGCGCAAATAGGCGTCGTCGTCGGCGGCGGAAACATCTTCCGCGGCCTAGAGGCAACCGTCTGTAGCGATCGGGTGAACGCCGATCATATGGGTATGCTGGCCACGGTGATCAATGCCATTGCCATGCAGGATGCCTTGTCGACCCTGGGCGTCCCCGCCGTGGTCATGAGCGCCCTCGAAATGCCGCGGGTGGTCGAAACCTTTGTGAGGGATAGGGCTGTCGAGCATCTCGAGAACGGCTTTGTCGTGATCTTTGCCGGAGGCACGGGCTGCCCGTTCTTCACCACTGATACCACAGCTGCCCTGCGGGCCCTCGAGATTGGAGCGAATGTGCTCATCAAGGCCACCAAGGTGGATGGGATCTATGACAAGGACCCCGTCAAGTATCTTGATGCATGCTTCTTCCCAGTGCTCACCTATGACGAGGCGCTCCAGCGCAACCTCTGTGTTATGGATCTGACATCTATAACTTTGTGCCGGGATAACAATCTCGAGATCCGGGTGATTAATATCAAGACCCCGGGGAGTTTGGAAGGCCTTCTCAAGGGGGATCGCGTCGGTTCAATCGTGCGTGGGAGGAGTTCATGATAAAGGATGTATTGGATGATCTGAAAATGGAGATGGGTAAGGCAGTCGAGGCTATGAGGAGCGCTTTGATAAAGGTGAGAACGGGTAGGGCTTCCATCGGGATCTTAGACGGAATCATGGCAGATTACTACGGTACGCCCACCCCCCTAAATCAGCTTGCCACTCTTGCAACCCCTGAACCAAGGATGATCACCATCCAGCCATGGGATAAGGGTGCCTATTCCTCGATCGAGAAGGCCATTCTTAAGTCCGAACTGGGCTTGACCCCTATGAATGACGGTAAGATCATCCGTGTCCCCATTCCGCCACTCAATGAGGAACGGCGCAGGGAGCTCGTGAAGCACATCAAGAAGGTGGCTGAGGACTACAAGATTGAGATCCGCAACCACAGGCGAGATGCAAACGCGTTCCTGAAGGAGATGGAAAAGAACAAGGAGATCAACAAGGATGAGCTGGCCAAAGCCCAGGAAGATGTCCAGATTATAACCGACGACTTCATCAAGAAGATCGATACCCTCTTGGCGGACAAGGAACATGAGATCATGGAAGTATAGAGATCAGGGAAGCATTATTTGGAAGTGATGTATGCTCTGCTGTTATAGAAAAGACCATATGAATTCTACAGCACAGGAGGCACATCCATGAATGGAAACCGTGAAAACAGGGAACTCTCCAGATTCATGATGTATTTCAAACCGAATACGCTCAATGAACTGCGAGTGCTTTCGCGTATGCTGAATATCGCTATGGTTGATTTCGTTTTCGCAGCCATGGAGGCCCATATCTTCGCTAAGGAGCAGGTATTGGGGGGCACTATTCCGCCGAGAGAACATCACCGGTTCGTCGGACCGCGGTCGGATCTGGCCGGCAAGCGGGTGCGGTACGTTATGCGACTCCCGAAGGATGCCATCGAAAAGATGCGTGATATCGCATATCTTGACAATCGCAGGTTTACCCAGGTATGCGATGATGCGCTCGCGGATTTCATCCGTTTTACCAAGGAGGTGAAGAATCTCAGGAATGTCTGGCTCTCCCGGGCTGACGTGGAGGCGGTGCGGGGGAGAAAGGATGCCAAGGCCCGCGAGCTCGTGGCCTCTCTCCTCAGTCAGTTCAAGGCGGCCGAGACCAATGGAAGGGGCTTCGTAAAAGCGGTATAGTCTTCTCATACGATGCGCATGACGCTCTTCCCATCCCAAGCCATTGAGAGAAGCGATGTACGACACTTCTTCCTGGCTGCTTGCTCAGGGATGGTATCTTGCACCCTCCTCTATACCCTCTTCGGCTTCATCTTCGTGCATGTGCATGCCAGAAGGATCGCGGCCGAGATGGGTCTCTTCCTTGCTCATGGGCTGACCCCGGTAATCATGCCGGATAACATATACCTAGTCTCTCTCGTGCATCAACTCGGAAGCGGCATGTTCTTCGGTCTCACCCTGGGCCTCCTCTCTGCCATTTTAGCCTCGGTTGTTTCCCTCTTTCTCTGGCTTTCCAGTGGAGGCAACAGGATTCCGAAGCCTTTCTCCATCGTGCTCTATGCTGCTCTCTCAACCGGCGCGATCATTATTGGCTACAGCCGCGAACTCCCTGCCGTATCGATTCTCTTTGGCATCCTAGCCCCTGCCGCATATTTCGTACCCTGGACAGCCATCGTCCGCAACACGCTACCACGCAAGGTCCATTGGGCCAGATGGGTTGTTTTTGCCGTAGTGCTGCTCATGCCCCTCGTGCTCCTCAAGGGCCAATCCTACGAGCTCATCAGGGACGCCTTGGTGGATACGCCGGTCTTGCGGGAGCTCAACACCTTCTATTATGAGCATACCCTCCTGGCAGCGGATGTGATCAAGCCCGTCGCCTTCCGGACACAAAATGCCATCACCCTTGCAGAGGATATGAGCGTCATTGGACGCAGGCCGCACGGTACCCTGTGGATCATTGCCGGGGACCCGTGCGGTATCAAGGGCGCCGTGCTTGTTGCCAGCCGTTTGCCAACCGCTTGCCGCTCGGTCAGGCAGGCATGGCCAGCGGTCATAGCGGACAAGATCCTCAAGGACCCCTTGGGCGATAGGAACAAACCCATGCGCAAGGGGATCGGGACCTTCTTCAGAGGCCCCATCCTCTTAATCCCCGTCTTGCTCTTGGCCTGGATCGCCCTTTTATGCGCGGATCTATCGGCCCGCAGCATGCCCCTTGCCGTTGGCATCATCATCTTGTACCTCGCTGCCTTTGCACCCGCCTTCTCCCATATGTACCTCAGACACCAGCTCTATGCGCACCCGGAGAAGATCCACGCGTTTGCATCCTCGTCAAGCGAGGCGCAGCGCCACCTCGCCCTGGTGTATCTCCTCGATGAGAAGCGCCAGTCGGCAGAAGGTCTGAGTCAGTCAGAGCTTTCCGCCCTAGCCAAAGACCCTCATGCCAGGATACGGCTCAATGCACTTATGCTGACGGGCAAGGGTGAAGACAAGGCGTACTTCTTTGCACTGGTCGAGAAT
>CAYGXB010000257.1:0-4870 GCA_964353605.1 uncultured Bacteriovoracaceae bacterium | reverse complement strand
CGGCCCCCGCGTTGCGGGTTCTCTCAATAAGGGTCTCGATGCACTCGCTATTTAGGAGATCCGTCAACGGAATACCGGCGACCGATGTGTAGCGCGGGAGCGGAACCATGGCGTCGCCATGCCCTCCCAGGACAAAGGTACTGATATTTTCGACGGAGACATTGAGCTCTAGGCTAATGAAGGCGGCAAATCTGGCGGAATCGAGGACGCCGGCCATACCTATCACCCGGCTGCGAAGGAAACCGCTCGATTCATAGGCCACCTGGGTCATGGCATCAAGAGGATTGGTGACCATGATGATGATTGCATCGGGGGCGATCTCAACCACCTTTTCTACTGCCGTGCGCACGATAGACGTATTGGCCTCGAGAAGGTCCTCCCTGCTCATCCCAGGTTTCCTGGCAATCCCGGCCGATATGACAACGATATCCGACCCCTGCATATCGCCGAATTCGCCTGTATATCCCACGATCTTTTTGTGATGCCTCTCGATGGGAGCCGCTTGGAAGAGATCAAGCGCCTTGCCCGCCGCCATCCCCACGTGCACCCCTCCAATCAGCACGATGTCAGCAAGATCCATCTCCGCTATGAGCATCGCTACGATTTGACCAACGTTCCCTGAACCAATAAACGTTATCTTCTTCTTCATGGTCTGCTCTCTCCTTCTGCCTTCCTGGTCTGAAATTTCTTCTCCTCATGAAAACCTTTTTCTGTCCGCCTCTAATGGGGCCCTTCTCTTCTCATGAGAGCTTGAGAGCAAGCATGGTGCCATCCGATGTAATTTTTCCAACATATTGATATCATTGTATATAAATAAATACGCGCGGGATAGGATGTTTACATCTTGGGACAGATATGCCCACAATGGAACCTCTTGGCCTCCTTTCCCGGAAGCCCCGTAACCACGCCCTACTCAGTATATTTCATTCCCCCTTAAGACCTACCTTCCCTTGAACACCGGCTCGCGTTTCTCGAGGAATGCCCCGAATCCCTCGACAATATCCTCGCTCTTCATGGTGACCTCCAATACATAAGCCTCGTAATCGAGCGCTTGGGGCAGATCCCATTTGTGAAAATTCTGCAGGCCACGCTTAGCAAAGGCGATCGGGATCGGAGCGTTACGGGCGATACGGGACGCCAGTTCAAATGTGGCTGACTTGAGCTCCTCATGCGGTACGAGCTTGTTGACGAGCCCTATGGCATAGGCCGTTTGCGCATCGATGACTTCGGCGGTGAAAATGAGCTCCGCAGCTTTTGAATACCCGACGAGGCGTGGCAGGAAATAGATGCCCCCCCAGTCGGGGTGTACGCCGCGCCTGGTAAAGACCTGCCCGAAGCGCGCCTTGTCGCTGGCGATGCGCAGATCGCACGCGAGGGCGAGGTTGCACCCTCCTCCCGCCGCCACGCCATTCACCGAGGCGATCACCGGCTTTTCCATGTTGTTGATGGCGAGCACGGCCTTGCACATGGCATGCCGCTCGCTGGAGACGGTCTTTGCTAGGGCCTGGGTCTCCCCAGAGGCGAACTCGTTCACATCGCCGCCTGTACAGAACGCCTTGCCCGCCCCGGTGATGACGACGACGCGGACCTCCTTGTCTTGCGCCACATCTTCCAGGACCTCCACAATCTCCTGGCGCATCCTCCCCCCGAAGGCATTGTACCGCTCCGGTCGGTTCAAAGTGACGGTTGCGATATGCTCCTCTTTATCCAGAAGTACATGCTCCCATTTCATTGCCATCATCTCCTATGCGATCGGAAATGACGCCCGCGACGACCCGCGCTTCATTCACGATCTCTGCCATGACTTCCCTGACACTTGCTATGTTCCTTATCAGTCCGACAACCTGTCCGCAGGGCATCACCGCTGTATCCCTGTCCCCCCCATCCTGTACGTAGTGCGCATCGCCTTGGGCAAGGATCGCCTTGTCTGCCTCGGACTCATCCATGCCCGCAACCCTCAAGGTAAGCGCATTCTTCAACACCCGGATGGGCATCGCCCCTTTACCGAGCACCAGCGTGGCATCGCCGAAAGCCGAGCAGACTGCCTCTTTGAAGAAGGAGGGTACCGGGCATTCCTGTGTGGCAACGAACCGGGTGCCGATTTCGACCCCTTGCGCTCCAAGCGCTATGGCCGCCACTACACCCCGTCCATCCCCGATCCCCCCGGCAGCGATGACAGGTATAGTGAGCGCATCCACGAGCTGTGGTATCATGCAAAAGGTCGTAATGCTTTCCCTCCCGATATGGCCGCCCGCCTCGAAGCCCATGGCGACCACGGCATCCACTCCCGCCGCTTCCGCCTTCCTGGCCATTTCCAAGCTGGAGATCTTGTGGATGATCGTCAGGCCTCTAGCCTTGATCCGGTCGATCAGCTTGGCCGGATTCCCCGCTGAGGTATACACGCTCTTCACCCCCATCTCTATTGCCACTTCCAAAGAATCAGCTGCATGGGGCCGGTAGATGGGGATATTTACCCCGACCGGCCGGTCGGTAAGCTTTCGGGCCAGGATTAGTTCCCTGCGGAGCTCTTCTGGAGTAAGACCCGAGGCGGCGATCACCCCGAAACCGCCGGCTTGCGAGACGGCAGCAGCCATGCTCCCAAGGGTAATCAACCGCATCGGCCCCTGGACAATGGGATAGGCGCACCCGAGGATCTCCGTGATGCGATTCCTCCAACCAGACGGCACCTCAGGTCCCTCCATACTTTTGCTTCAATGCATTCTTCTTCACCTTCATGGTGGCGGTCAAGGGAAGCTCGCTCATGAACTTGAACCTGGCGGGGAATTTGTACTTGGCGACCTTGCCCCTGAGGTAATCGAGGATCTCTGTTTCCGTGATGCTCTCATTCGGTGTTGGGACAATGAAGGCCATCCCCACTTCCCCCCACTTGGCATCAGGGACGCCGATGATCGCCGCCTGGGAGATCTTCGGATGCGAGATCAGGACCTTCTCGATTTCAGCGGGATAGATGTTTTCACCGCCGGAACGGAACATATCCTTGGCCCGGTCCACGACGTAGAAATATCCCTCCTCGTCCATGTATCCGAGATCGCCCGTGTGGAGGACACCGTTCACGATCGTTTTGGAGGTTTCCTCGGGCATGTTCCAGTATCCGCTCATGACCGTGGGCCCCTTGGCGACGATCTCGCCGATCTCCCCGGGGGGGAGGCGCTTGCCGTTCGGCCCGGCAATCCATATGTCGGTGAAGAATCCGGGTTTCCCGATTGAACCCATCTTGCGATGGATGTCTTCCCTCGGCAGCAGCATCATGGCCGAGTTCTCGGTCTGGCCGAATCCCTGCTGCATAAACAGGTTGCGCTTTGCGAGCTCTTCGATGAGGCTGGGCGGCGTCCTCTCCCCCCCTCCCACGACGCAGCGGACGCTGCTGACATCGACCTGGTCCAGTTTCCCCGTTTCGAGGATGAAGCGCCACATGGTGGTGAGGGCAAAGATGATGGTGCCCTTATAGCGCTGGATGTCTTCGGCAAATTCATTGGGGTCGAACCCGCTGCGCATGACCATGGCCATCCCCCCGTTCAGCACTGGATTGGACACGATGAAGAGCCCCCCTGAATGGAACAGCGGCATCTGGGCTATGACCACATCATCCTGATGGCCATCGATGTAGAGGCCCACCTGGAAATTCTTAAAAAAAGTCTGCTGGTGCGACACCACAGCCCCTTTGGGATTGCCTGTGACCCCCGAGGTATAGATGATGGCGAGCGGGTCATCGAGGACCACTGAACAATCAGGAGAGGGCTCCTCGGTAGGCTTGTCTTGTATGAGCTCGTGGTAATCCTCAGCCCATGCGGGGCATTTCGGCAGGGCAACCCCTGACGGAAGTTTGGTGATGCTTTTCATGTAGATGAACTTGTCCTCCTCTACCTTGAGCCCGTTCCTGATCAGGTCAATACTCCCCAGGAAGCTGTCATGGAAGATGAGCATCCGAGAGCTTGAATTGTTCAGCTGGTATTCGAGCTCGGGTCCCGCAAGCCGCCAATTGAGAGGAACAAAGATCGCCCCCAGCTTGGCTGCGGCAAAATAGGCTTCGAGGAATTCAACACAGTTCAGGAGCACAACCGCCACCCGATCACCCTTCTTGATGCCTTTCTTTATCAGCATGTGGGCACAGCGATTGATGCGCTCATTCAACTGTTCGTAGGTGATGGGCATATCTTCACAGATGATCGCCGTCTTCTTTGGTGAGAGCAATGCCCGTTTGTAGAGAATATAGCCTATATTCCACTCAATTGACATGGTCCTCATCTCCTTTCTTGGTTTTTTTCTCTGTCCTCTTTTCAACCATGCGCGGGTCCAAAAAATCTGGACGACCTACCTGCCCCCCGCAGGGAGCAATAAGCAGCGTCCCTAGAGGGGATGGGAGGGTTGAGATGCATTGGACTCACTGCCCTTGCCTGTTTCCGCATGCTCTTCCTTCATCGCTCCCTTACCCGAATCCGCCTGTTTCAAGGCATCCACCAAACGGGGAAGCACATCTCCCGCTGCCCCGCGCAAAACGATGTCTGCCATATGGCTCAGCTCGCTCTGCTTGGGATTCACTTCTATGAGAACCGCACCCTGGCTCTTGGCTTTGAGGGGCAGAGATGCCGCTGGATGCACGATCCCGGATGTCCCGACGATCATCATCCAGCTGCAGGTCAAAGCCTCTGTGAGCGCTCCCTCAAGATCCTGCACCCTCTCTCCAAAACCCACGAAATCCGGACGCATGGTTCCTGAACACTGACACCGCGGGAGGTGGGCCAACAAGGCGTTGAAGGAAAAGGGGGTAATACGCACGAGATCTTCCGCGAGCGCAAAGAACGCCTCACGTTTCACCTTCTCTGTCTTTCCGCACTGCAGGCACCGCAAG
>CAYGXB010000256.1:2880-4871 GCA_964353605.1 uncultured Bacteriovoracaceae bacterium | reverse complement strand
TGCCCCTACTCGGTCAGGAGGATAGATACGATTTTTTAACTTGCCTGGGGCAATAAAATCCTTCCAATAGATCTCCAGACTATCGAACCAGTTTCCTCGAAACCAGTACTGCTGCCAGCTCACATCTTCGGCATCGGTAGCGATGCTCAGATCGCCATAACCAATCTCTTCAGGTCTGTACATATCTGAAGTCAGAAATAGGGAGGTGACATGATCAGCATTGGTGACGGTATGACAATTATTGCCAGGCAGGGGATTGGTAAGGGTTCCGGCGATAGTGTAGAGGATCGGCTTGGTGTCTGTGTTTTTCACTTCTACATCGAAAAATGCTGCGGGGAGACCAGAGTCTTTATCGTTGAGAGGAATAAAGGGATTAAACGCCGTCATACGAATGCTGCCCGGAAATGCGTTGCCTTTGAAAAGGAGTTGGGCGAAGGGAAATTCGCCTAAAAAAGCGACTTGCTTAAAATGGGGGAGACCGACCAGGTATTCTCGCATTGGGCCGAAGCCACACCCTACATGGCTTCCTGTGTAAGGAGGATGGAGATCACCATGGAGTACGCGCGCGTCTAATAAATCGCCTTCGCTTTCAGCCTTGATTGCAAAATGAGAAAATCCATTGACACTGCCTTTATTCGGCCTGTTGAAGATTTCCCAGTCAATCAATCTCCCGTTGCCGGCCAATCCAATACACCCCGTGCCGATTCCCCCCAGGGGAAAACTGATCTCCTTGAGATATCGATCTTTGTAGATTCTTAACCGACGCGTATGCATGCGTTCATTGGGTCTACCTGTTCTTGTCCGTGCCATACCATGCTCCTTTTCACTTATGTCAATGGCAGATAATCTATCCATCACCATATTGCAAAACCACTCTCTGTCTTACTCATTATGCATCTTTTTTCCAAGCTCCTTTTGGAGAGATTTTATCATGAAGGCCCATCTGCTCTCGTAATGTACCGCTTCTGTCATTATTTGAAAAGATCTCTGTGCAGGTTTATTTGGCCGCCATCTTCACATGGTTAAAGACGGCTGGCACAACCTGCCATTGAAAGTTTTGAGGAGGGGTGCCAAGGGACCTCTTCTCCTCAAAAAAGCCCCCCCGGCACTTCATATAAACTTTCGAGGATGTTATTCAGCTGCCTTGATCTGGTCCCAGACCTTGATGTACTTCACGTTCTCCTTGCCGAGGTCGGCGATGATCTCGCACTTCGCCAGGACCTCTGGTTTCATGAAGATGGCGGGGTTATTCTTGATCTCGGCGCTCAGCTTGGGGTAGCTGTCCTTGTTGGGGCAGAGATACTTCGTGAACTCGGTATTTTGCGCAGCGACGTCGGGATCGTGGATGAAGTTGATGAATTTGTGTGCCAGCTTCACGTTCTTGGCCGTTTTGGGGATGACCATGTCGTCAAAGCACACGGAGGTGCCTTCCGTGGGGATCTCGAAAGCGACGTCCTTGCTCTCCTCCTGGATCTGAATGATGTCGCCGCTGTATCCCTGGACGAGGACGAACTCGCCGGAGGCGATGCCGACCTTGTACTGCTCGTTCTCGAATTTGGCCAGGTTCTTCTTCCAGCGGATCACCACATCCCGAGCCGCGGCCAGATCCTTTTCGTCGGTGGTGTTGATACTCTTGCCGAGCATTTTCAAAGCTGCGCCGATCGCCTCGCGCATATCGTTGAGCAGGGTCATGCGTCCCTTGAGGTCGGCCCGGTCAAACATGGCCCAAGAAGGCTTAAAATCCTTGACCTTGCTCTTTAAGTAGGCGATGCCGGTTATACTGAAGGCATACGGGACGCTGTGGTGCATCTGGGGGTCGAAGGCGAGTTTCAAATACTCCGGGTCTACATACTTGAGGTTGGGCAAAAGCGTGTGGTCGAGGGGGATGATCATGTCCTGCTGATACATGACCTTGACCATGTAGCTTGTCGGGGTGATGACGTCATAGCCTATGGCGCCCGCCTTGAGCTTGGAGTACATGGTCTCATTGG
>CAYGXB010000256.1:0-2870 GCA_964353605.1 uncultured Bacteriovoracaceae bacterium | reverse complement strand
AGGTATCGATGATGACCTTGCAGTTGTTCTCCTGCTCGAAGCGCTGGACGAGTTCAGGCTTGATGTAGTCCGCCCAGGTGTAGACATGGAGCTCGGGCTTCGATGGTTTGTATTCCTTGATCACCAGGACGATGCCCGCAACGACAACCAACGCCAAGATCACGTAGACAATGTTTTTCTTCATGCTTCTTCCTCCTCCATGAAATTTTGGCTGATGAGCACGGCCAGGAAGGTTACGACCAAAAGGATGGTCGAGAGCGCGTTGATGAGCGGGGGCGATCCGTGCTTGATCATGCTATAGATGCGAATAGGCAGGGTGGTAGAGCCTGGCCCAGCGACGAAGAAGGTGATGACGAAGTCGTCGATGGAGAGCGTGAAGGCCAGGAGCGCGCCGGCAATGATCCCGGGTGAGAGCAGCGGGATCAGGATGCGCCAGGTCACGGTCGGCAGGTTGGCTCCGAGGTCCTGTGCGGCCTCCACGATCGAGAAATCGAAGTTCTGCAACCTCCCCAGGACGACCATCGCGACATAGCTGATGCAGAAGGTCACGTGTGCCAGAAAGATGGTGAACAATCCGAGCTGCATGCCGACGGCCACGAAGAAAAGCAGCAGTCCGATCCCCATGAGGATCTCCGGGATCACGAGCGGGGTGTAAATGAGCATATAATGAAACTGCTGGAGGCGGCTCTGGAAGCGGTGGAGGGCGAGCGCCGCCGTGGTGCCGATGACGACCGAGATACCGGTCGCCGTGAAGGCGATGATAATGGTGTTGCGCACGGAGGCCCAAATCTCCCGGTGATGAAAAAGTTGCCGGTACCAGGAGAGCGACCATCCCTCCCAGGCACCGCCGAAGCGGGAGGCGTTGAACGAGTTCAAAACGAGGATGAAGACGGGAAGGTAGAAAAACAAGAGGACAATGATGGTGACCACGATCGGTGTGCGACTCCGTCTCATGCCTCCCCCTCGATGATTGGTCCGGCTCTTTGCTTGCGCTTCTGCATGAGCATCACCACGGCCATCGGTATGAGAACCGTCAATGTCAGGAAGGAGGATAGGCCGCTGGCGTGCGGCAGGTTACGGTCAACAAAGACACGCTGGGCGATCTTGTTCCCGATCATTTCTCCGCTCGGCCCGCCAACGATGTCGGGGATGACGTAGGATCCCAAGGCTGGGATAAAAACCATGAGGATGGCGGTGATAAGCCCGCGCCATATCCCGGGGATGAAGACCCGCATGAAACTCTGGAATTTGTGCGCGCCAAGGTCTTGTGCAGCTTCGACGAGTCGGAAGTCGAATTTGGCCGCTGCGGCATAGATCGGGAGGATGGCGAAGGGGAGGAAGTTGTAGACCATGACCAGGAGTACTGCTCCGGCGTTATAGAGCAGGGTGGCGTCGGGCCCTACGAGGTGCAGGAAGACCAGGAATCTCTTGATCAAGCCGTCGGGATGGAGCAGGACCTTCCAAGCAAAGATCCTGACGAGAAAGCTCGTCCAGAAGGGCACGATGACGAGCAGGAGGAAGATTTGGCGCCAGCGGCCCGTAAGCCGGGCCATGCAATAGCCCACCGGTGTCGCCAGCAGGATGCAGATGACCGTCGTGATGACGCTCAGATAGATGGTCCGCCATATGATGGCCGGGTAATTCGGCTGAGCGAGGCTGGCGAGGGTCTTCAGGGTCCATCCTGGGGCGAAGCCCCCGTACTGATCCGGCGGCTTGAAGCTGATGGCGAAGATCATGATCGTGGGGACGAGGAAGAGGATCACAAGCCAGATCAGAGACGGCACGGTGAGGAACCACTCGTTGCGCTTGGAGGTCCTATTTCCCATTGCCGTCGGTTTCGCCCACATGGGTTGGGGGAAGCCCCATCAGCTCCTCGTCGGATTCGCTATAGCGCTCCAGCATGAAGCCATCGTCAGCATGCCAGGAGATCCACACCGTCTCGTTCCAGCGGATCGGTTTCTCATCGAGGAGGAACCGGCTGTGTTGTTGTATGATGGCGAGCCGGTACTCCTGGACCCGCACCCAGAACTTGGTCATCGCGCCCTGGTAGATAACGTCCTCGACGAATGCCTGCGTAATGTTATGGTACTGATTCGCGTTGGGCCTTTCCCTCGAGATGCGTATCTTCTCCGGCCTCACGCTCACGAAGACGAGGTCGCCCTTGCGCATCTGCTTGTCATTGAAGCAGACCACATCCGGGAAACCGTCTATGGCAAGCCGAATGTAATCGCTCGACATGCTCTCGGAGACCTGGCCCTCGAAGAAGTTGGTATCGCCAATGAAGGCAGCCACGAAACTGGTGCGGGGCGCCTCATAGATCTCGGCAGACATGCCCACCTGCTCGATGGCGCCGTGGTTCATCACCGCGATGCGGTCGGACAGGCTCATGGCCTCCCCCTGGTCGTGTGTCACATACAGGAAGGTGATGCCGACCTCGTCGTGGATGAGATCAAGCTCGATGAGCATGCGCTGGCGGAGCTTAAGGTCGAGGGCCGCCAGCGGTTCGTCGAGCAGCAATACCTCGGGCTTCTTGATGAGCGCCCGCGCGACAGCGACCCGCTGCTTCTGACCCCCGCTGATCTTATCCGGGGTCTTGTATGCATGGTCCTCCATCTGGATGAGGGCGAGCATCTTGCCCACCTCTGCATCGATCTCCTTCTTCGGCCGCTTCTCGATCTTGAGACCGAAGGCGATGTTCTCCCACACGCTCAGGTGGGGAAAGAGGGCGTAGCTCTGGAAGATCGTGTTGACCTTGCGTTTGTTCGGGGGGATTTCGGTGATGTCCTCCCCGTTCAGGAATACCTTGCCTCTATCCGGACGTTCGAAACCGGCGAGGATCCTGAGGAGCGTTGTCTTGCCGCATCCACGCG
>CAYGXB010000255.1:0-4899 GCA_964353605.1 uncultured Bacteriovoracaceae bacterium | reverse complement strand
TGAGGAGCGTCTTCAAGAATTTGTGTTTGCCGGCAATGCCAACGAGCTTCCCAGATGCCTGTCGGGAATTCAATCGGATGCGGTCTGGAGAGGGGATCCGAGCCGTGAGTCAGCCCTTGGCGAACACCCCCCCCTCAATACTATTTCTTGATCACGCCGAGCTTGAGCGGCAGCCACCAGGTAAAGCCAAAGGCAAGGGTCTTGAGGATCGTGCGCGTCCGCGAAAGTCCCTGTGCCTTCCCGATCCCGAGGGCCAGGGCGAGCTCCAGCGGATGTCCGAATACCCAGGAGCAGAAGATCATCTTCCAGATCTTTTTCAAGGTCTCGTTCTTCATGGGCTTCACCAGTCCCACGATGGAGAAGGCCCACCCAGCCAGAGCGCCCGACATCAAGATATACCAGAAACCTTTATTCTTGAGCATATCCTCCCTCCTTCCTTATGAGACAGCAATGATACAAGCATGCTAGCTGTCCTTACAAGGACATCAGGTGCCGTGTCCATCAAAAAATTGCTGTTCAATCGCATCCCCACCACACATACAGAATAGGCACTGCCATTCTTGAGAATTACATCAGAATTCATCTGCATCTTGACAGAGGCTTAAACATCCGCCGTCCAAGCTATTCGCTCTGTCATCGGTCAAGCAAGCGACTTGGACGGCGGATCCTTGGCCACCCTTGAGATCATGGGGATACCGGGGGACTTAAAAAACAAAACGGGGTGAGAGAACTCTCACCCCGTTGCTCTCCGGTTAGTCCGACAATTACTTCCTCTTGAAGCTGAACTCCGCGCTCTTTACCTGCTTACCGCCTCCTTCGCCGATTACGTACCAGCGTATGGTCGTCCGGGGGGAGACGAACCATTGCCAGAGTGACGGGTGCATGGAATAAGATTTGGTCGTCCCGGAATATAGCCTGGTGTAACTGCTGTTGTTTAGAGCGATGTAGAGGGTGAAGGATGTCATGTTATCAGCGGACCAGCTGAAGATAGGGGTTTTAGTGACCACTGCCCCGTTGGTTGGGCTGACTGGCATGATGTTGACGGTGCCTTCCTGGACGCTGATCGTCACGGTGTCAGCAATGCTCGTGTCCTTGCCGTCGTACACCTTCAATTCGAAGATATAGGTGCCTATCTCAGTCGAGACGAAGGAGGGATTCACACTGTTCGGGGCGCTCAAGGAGACCCTCGGCCCGTCTACCTGGGACCAGATGAAGGAGAGGCTGTCACCATCTGCGTCATAGCTGCCGCAGCCGTCCAGGGTGACCTTCTGGC
Organism: uncultured Bacteriovoracaceae bacterium; assembly: GCA_964353605.1. Lineage (GTDB taxonomy): Bacteria > Desulfobacterota > Desulfomonilia > UBA1062 > UBA1062 > CAYGXB01. The sequence goes on along the minus strand of CAYGXB010000255.1, from coordinate 3,626 downwards.
CGATAGTGGCGATGATGCCGTTACCCGCCTCGGCGACAGGCACATGGTTGATGCTGTCCACGGTAATCTGCACCGAGTCCTCGGCGGAGGCCTGACCGTCGGAGACGATGACCTTGAATTCGAGCACGCCGGTCACGGTCGGGGTGAAGGAGGGTTTCATGGTGTTGAACCCGGTGAGCTCGACCGTTGCACCGGAAACCTGCTCCCATCGGTAGGTGAGGATGTCGCCGTCCGGGTCGGTGGATGCGCTGGCGTCAAGGGTGACCATGGTGCCGACCTTAACCTTCATATTGGTGCCGGCGTCTGCAATGGGTGCATTGTTGGCCTTGAGCACTCTGATCGTGACTGTGTCCGGAGTGGAGTTCACCTTGCCGTCGTTCACAATGAGTTCGAACATCAGGGTGCCGGTCAGGGTGGCATCGAAGTATGGCTGGGCGCTCTGGGCTTTGTACAAGGTTGCCTGAGGACCGGAGACCTGTGCCCAGGAATAGCTGAGCGGGTTGCCATCCGGGTCAGAGGAGCTTCTGCCGTCCAGGTTCACACGGGTACCGAACTGGACATCTTTATCCACGCCGGCCTCTGCCGTCGGTGCATGGTTGATGGCATTGGCCGTGACATAGACCTCATCGCTGGGACTCTGATTGACGCCGTCGGAGCACCTGACCGCGAACTTGTAGAGGCCAGGATTCTGGGGGGTAATGCTGATGTTCTGGGTGTTCATGACCGGCAAGGTAATCGACGGTCCTTCGACGAGGGTCCAGCTGTAGCCGAGGCTATTGTTGTTGGCGTCTTGGCCGGCAGCATGGAGGGTCACGGTCTGGCCTGCATCGATAGTGACATCGTTGCCGGCATTCACCGTCGGTGCCACGTTGTTGATAGTGACCGTTGTCGTATCGCTGGATGTCGTCTTGCCGTCGGAACAGGAAAGTCTGAACGTGTACTGTCCGGCCGCAATTCCCAGGAAGCTTGCCCGTTTTGTCTGGGCGTTTTCCAGGGACACCTGCGGACCGGAAACCTGTGACCAGATAGAGGTGATCACGTCGCCGTTCGGGTCAGAGGAGGAAGAACCGTCGAGGGAGATGCGGGTAGGATCGCTCTGTTGGTTTGCTCCGGCCTCAACGACGGGGGCGTTGTCATACCTGTATTGGGGATCGGTCCCGTTATAATATTCCTCGATATTGGTGATGCCATCGTTGTCCGCATCGAGGCCTGCGTCGTTTGCATTATTGGGATCGAGCCCGTGAGCAATCTCCCAGGCATCCAGCATGCCATCGCCGTCGCTGTCCTGGGCCAGCACGATGGTATCAGAGGCCGGTGTGGTCATCCAGTTCCCGCTCGTATCCTTGAAGAGGACGGACACAGTCCTTGTCCCGTCGCCGGAAGAAAGCACCCATGCCTGTGAGGTGGCATAGGAGCATTCGGCTGTCCAGGTCTGCCCGTCATTGCTGAGCTTCATCCCGGCCACCCCCCCTGAATCGGTGGCATTGAGCGTGAGGGTGACCGACCTGGACGATGTAGTAGCCGCCCCTGCATTGATCACGACACTGCCGGTGGGTGGGGTCGTATCGGGGACAGGGATATAAGCGCTCACTTCATCGGAATACACCGACTCATTTCCAGCATTATCATAGGCCTTTAGGCTAACGTAGTATGTTCTCCCGGTGTCAAGATTGGTGATCTGGTACGTCGTCACATTCCCAACATTGACGGATGAGGTATAATTCCGTGCACCAGTTCCATAATAAAGTTTGTAACCGGCAAGGTCTAGATCCGTATTTGGATTCCAGCTTACCCGTATGCTCGCTGCGATGCCTGACATTGGGAAGAGCACGATCATTGCCAGGATTATAAGCGCTAGGAATGATTTTCTCTGTCTCATGGAGCTACCTCCAGCTGTTTGCTGCACATACTGGAGGCAAATCATAAACCAGACAGCAATGGGGAATGTTATTGATAGGTTAACGGAAAATACAGCGCAACCGGCACGCTCTTTTCGTAAACAGGGTCACAGTATTGTAATCTTGTGTGTCCTTAAGAGAGCAGGCGGTCGATTACTGCCATGGCATCCTCCACGGTATGCACCGGGATGATGCGGCCTGGGAAGAGGTCATGCCAGGCTCCAAGGCAGATGACCGGCGTACCGGCCTTGAGGGCGAGGGCGATCTCGGACAGGGTACCGGCACCGCCCTTGAGAGCAATGATGATATCGGGTGTTTTCGCATTGATGACATTACGGGCGTCGAGCAATCCGGTGTAGATGGGAATATCCACGTATGCATTCGGATATCCTGGAAGGGGGGATCGTCTTTCGGAGGGGAGAATCCCGATAACAAGACCGCCAGCCCGGGATGCCCCGTGTGAGGCGGCGTGCATGACCCCTGGACCCCCGCCTGTGAGGAGGATACAGCCTCTCCGTGCTATCTCTTCCCCGAGCGTCTGCGCCAGGGGAATGACCTCCGGGTCTTCCTCATGCGTGCCCATGACACCTATGATTGGTCTAATCTGCATATCATCCTTATTCCATCAGGGCTTGGCCCAGCGCGCAGCCAGGAAAGCCCCGGTGTCCAGTCCCTGCTTGCGTCCCTGCGCTTCCCTCTCAGGTACCAGGGAGGGATCAAGATCGTCCATGAAGTGGATAGCCGTTCGGATCGCAGCTTCCACCGGGGCGAGGGCTTGCATGTCCATCGGGGATCTGAACGTAGCTTGCGCGAATATCCCCCCTTTTCCCTTTGCTGCCTTCATCCTGCGCTTGGCCCACGGGCTTAAGGAATTGAGGGTGGCTATGACAATCTCCCCGCCTCCTTTTGTGACCCTGAAGAGTTCCGCGATGGCTGTTCTGGCATCCATGATGAACTCCAGAGCGGTGATGGAGACCACCTTGTCGAAGCAATTGTCACGAAAAGGCAATGTGAGTATATCCCCGCGCACCATGGCGAATGTTGACCCGAGCTTGTTTCCAGCCTGCTTCAGCATGGGCCTCGAGATGTCGAGCCCTGTGACATGCGCACCGGACATGATGATTCCCGCGGTGAACACCCCGGTACCGCATCCGGCATCGAGGATGAGCTCTCCCGGCCTCGGCCCAAGGAGGTCGAGGATGAGATCGAGTTCATAGTGCTTCACTAACTTTCCGATGGGCGTGGCAAACCACTGATCGTACCGGATAGGCCAGTCGTCAAAACATTCGGCCATAGGCCTCGATCCTTCCTTATGGATACTCCAGCAAGGTTTCGACGGGTTTAACCGGAACCCCGTCACTCCAGACGCCAAGGGTGAAATCAACACTCGCTTTACCGTCGAGCATGGCATCGGTGGCTGCAGAGTAGACCCGGAAATCGAGAGTATTCTCGATAAAGGAGGACAATGGGCACTCCTTGCCCCATGCAGGGAGCGAACAGCCGATGAGGAGCGGGGCGCAGTGATCGGCCTTTAAAGAGGGTTTCCCATGGTAATCGCTCTGCACCATATACAACACCTTGGAAGGGACATTGGTGAGCGCCATATAGGCCTCCATGGTATCTTCGAGGGGGGCGAAATCGTCCTCTTGAGCGCTCAACAGAATGACGGGGCAGGTGACCAACGGACCCTTCAGCTTGTAATCGAGGAAGGTCATCTGTCGTTTAACA
>CAYGXB010000254.1:0-4938 GCA_964353605.1 uncultured Bacteriovoracaceae bacterium | reverse complement strand
GTGGAGTTCCGGAGCAAACTCATGTTCATGAGAGAATCGTGAGCACCACGAAAACGATCATAAAGGGGGTCATGGAGTGCGTGGTGGCGGACCGGAACATGTCCATACCGTAGATGAAGATGATGCCCGATATCTGCCCGGAGAGCATAATGAGTCCCTGGGTGGTGGACTCGGGTGCCGGATAGCTGACCTCCGCCCCGTACTGGTATCCGATGGGCCCTGCGGCCATAAAGAAGAATCCCAGGACGAAACCGGATAAGAGCAGGAGCGGGTAACTGGTGATGAAGGTCAAGCCTATAAGGCCTGGGATCGTACCAATCAGGGAGATCAGGATGAAGGGCTTCCGTTTGCGCAGCTTGTCTGAGAGTATCGGCAGGGTGGATGCCCCGAGGATACCGCCGATCATCAATGCCGCCCCGATGAGGCCCGCCTGTTCCGAATTGAACCCCCGGGGGGCCAAGATCTGCTCGATCCAGGTGGTCACGGCGTTGAACATCCCCAGCCCGATGAAGAAGATCAGCAGGAGGATAAGCATATCCTTGAGTTTGAATATATGCCTGATGCCTGCGAACACCTTGATGCGCTCCTCCTCAGTAATGTGGGAAGGTGGGGTCGGTGGCTTCTCCCGCATGAGCAGCAGGAAGATGATAGTACTGATTGCCGTTAGGATCCCATAGTCCATGAGCATGCCTCCCATGGAATAGGTCTTGAGGAGATAGGGAGTCAGCACCATGGCCACGATGATCCCGATAAACTGGGAGAGTGTCGCAACGCCTGCGGCGGTCGCCCGTTCATTGAGGGGGAACCAGTTCGCGGCGACCTTGGTAATGGCATTGAGGATGAAGGGCTGGGCAACTGAGATGCCAATCTGCGAGATGCAGATCATCAGATAGCTTGTTGGATAGATCCCCTTGAGGAGTCCAAAAATGCCGGTCAGTACAACGCCAATGCCGATACCGATCCGGATGCCATAGGTGTCGATAATATAGGAAGCGGGGATGCAGATAAACAGATACACGATCATGAAGCTCATGGAGAGAAAACCGATTTTCAAGGGAGAAACCCCATAGAAGGCCGCTGCCTCGCTGGTAATGGGGGCGAAGTTCACCCAGTGCATCTGCATGATGGCATTGACAATCGAGAACACCAGGAGCACTACCCACCGGTAACCGTAGACCTTAATGGTTGCAGTTTCCGTCATTCGCAACCTCCTCCTTAGGCATTTTATGAAATAACTGACCGATCATAATCCATTTTCATTCAGGAATCCATTCATTTTTGCCTCTGCATCACGATTATTTCAGAGGTCTGGGTATGCCCGATCCATTTCGGCTCCAGGAGAGATTAATATGTCCATCCCAGTATACCAAGGCCGATGATGTTCATCACGATGGCAATCCCATAGAGGGCGGAGACGGCCAAGATCTTGTTCCTGATCGATTTTAGACTCAGTACGAGGATGATGGCGACATAGAAGTGGAAGTAGCCGATGAGGAAGATCAGCCACACCCCTTTGAAGGACAGGTTCCACCAGGGGTATTCCCACACGAGGAGTCCTCCGATGTTGAGGAGGCATTCTACAAACACGCAGAACACGGCATAGCCGATGGCCCAGAACCACTTCTCCGGCAGCCCCAGGATCTTGATGTCCTTGTTCTCGGTAAGCGTATGGTAGTAGATGATCCCGGAGATGGCGAACATGAACATAATCTCGATGTTCCAACCAACCATGGTCCGCAATGCCGTCTCCCCGGGGGTGGTCCAGAAGGCCGAGTACTGGGTGAAATGCAGGACCCATCCGTTCCAGGTTTCGTTGATGAAATCCATGCCGAAGAGGGTGAGCCCGGCGAAAATGGCATCCCAGTTGCCCGAAGCCTTGGCCTTCTTGATCTCGACGATATAGATGTAGAAGACAATGGCGAGCAGCGATATGACATACCATTTGAGCGTATGCAGATCCCTGAGACCCTGAAGCGCTTGTTGTGTTGCTGGCGTAAGCATATGCACCTCCTATAAAATTTATTATTACATAATAATGAGAGAACATCAGGTGCAAGTCAAGGGAAGAAAAGAAAACAGGATCTTGAGAAAGACGTTATCTCAGCCCGCATGTCCTACATCATGGAGCCATGATTGGGAAAGTGTTTTAACCTAATGAAGTTATAAAAAACATCCCTAAATTCATCTTCTCTTGACCACCTAAGGTAAGATGATGACGGGGCACGCCAATTATCCCGTTCTTCAAATAAGAAGAAGCGCTCAATAGAAAAGAATATCAATTACTTATGTCTTAGAATAATGGTATTGAATATAAGGATTTCAGGAATGGACGCCGGAAGCGGCGCAGAGATCATGCCCTCCTCCGGGACTACCTTCTTGAGATTATGAAAAAGCTGAATGAGGGGGATCTATGAGAAAGGCCATCATCACCGCGGCCCTAACCGGATCAATCCATACGCCGAGCATGTCGCCCTATCTCCCGATTACCTGCCGACAGCTCATCGATGAGATCCTGGCGGTGCATGCAGCCGGCGGGGCCGTCGTCCATCTGCATGTCAGGGATCAGGCTACCGGCATACCGAATGCGGACCAGGAGATATATCGGGAAATCGTCACGGAGGTAAAAAAGCACTGCGACATCATTATCTGTACCACCACCGGCGGCAGACTGGGCGAGCCGGTGGAAAAGCGGGTCGCTGTCATTTCTCGGCTGCAGCCGGAATTGGCGTCGCTCAATGCCGGGTCACTGAACTTTGCCCTCTTTCACATCGTCGATAAGATCAAGGAATGGAAATTCGATTGGGAGAAGGTCTACCTCGAGAACACGGAAGATTTCATATTCCCGAATACGTTCAAGACCCTGCGCGAATTCCTGGCAATCTTTCAGGCGCATAACACCAAACCGGAATTTGAAATCTATGATGTCGGTATGATCAACAACCTGGCGTTCCTGATCCAGAAGGGGATCGTGAAGAAACCGGTCTATCTCCAGTTCGTCATGGGCATCCTCGGCGGGATACCCGCCACCCCAGAGAACCTGGTCTTCTTAGTTGACTCCGCCCGCAAGCAGATCGGCGAGTTCCTCTTTTCCGTGTGCGCCGCCGGTGCAGCCCAATTTCCATTGTGCACCCAGTCGCTCATCATGGGCGGCAATGCCAGGGTCGGCCTGGAGGATAATCTCTACCTGGAAAAGGGCATCCTGGCCAAGAGCAACGCCGAACAGGTCCGGAAGATGATCAGAATCGCTCATGAATTGGGCATTGAATCCGCCACCCCGCAAGAAGCTCGCGCCATCCTGGGATTGAAAGGACTGGACAAGGTTGCTTACTAACAAAGGAAAAGAGTCGGAAAGCTTGTAAGGAGGTACTCTATGAAACAGCGCAAGAGGTATTTCCGGTATAAGACATATGGGGAAGGGTTTCCCGTTGTCATTATTCCTGGCTTGGATGGGATCACCACTTTCTTCAGCTATGCTGATGGAAACGCGTCCTGAAATCGGCGGGAGTAAGTATTATCCTTGTACTGATATGCTCGCGAAGACCGAGGATGTATTTCTCCGCCTCCCGAACAAGCTTGTCGGCCATTTCCTCCTTTCGATCCACCCATGGTCCATTCTTCAAGAAATTTGGGGGACGGTATAGATGGTCACGGCATGATGGCCGGAAGGTGCTGAGTTCTGTTTTTGGGGGAAAGTCCTGTCAATCGCTCTCTTGACATGAACGGAATGCAATGCTATTCCCTCGTAACAGAGAAACCATGCAACGGCTGGGCATCTCCTCCATGAAGAAAGCCTGCGATGCATGGTGCCAGCCGTGAAGAACCACACAACTCTGACCAGTTAGATAGGGCACCCGCATTGGTAGGAACTGGAGGATAAGCGTATCCGGAATATGAGGTGCTTGGAGGAGAGATCTTATCAAGGGAGGGAAGGATGAGAAGTATTGCCATTATTAACCAAAAGGGTGGGTGTGGCAAGACGACGACAGCCGTGAATCTCGGTGCGTGTATGGCGTACCTGAATAAGAAGGTCCTTATAGTCGACCTGGACCCACAGGCTCATGCCACGCTCGGTTTCGGCATCAACCCAGGCGAATGCCGCAAGAGCATGTACGATCTCCTCATCGGCAAGGGCGAGGGAGCTCCGTCCGCTGATGAGATCCTCCTGAAACTGGAGGAAAACCTGCACCTGCTCCCGTCCGAGGTCATGCTCAGCGCTGCCGAGCCAATCCTGCTCCAGAGGGAAAACCGTGAATACCACCTCTCGGACATTCTCATGCCGCTGTCAGAACAATATGACTTCATCATCATCGATTGTCCCCCGAATATCGGGATCCTCACCTTCAATGCGCTCTTTGCCTGTACCGAGGCCATTATCCCCATGGAGAGCGGCCTATTTTCTCTGCACGGTCTTGCGAAGCTTCTGGAGACCGTGGAACTCGTGAACAAGACGGGGACTCAGAAGATCGAGGCCTACGCGCTCGCCACGATGTTCGACCGTCGGACCAGGATCGCTCATGAGTCCCTGGAAGAGCTCAAGCGGCACATGCCCGGACATGTGTTCAAGACCGTCATCAACATCAACGTGAAGCTGAAAGAGGCCGCGGGCTATGGCCAGACCATCATCGCCTATGACAAAGTCAGCACGGGCTTCGGAGATTATATGAGCCTCGCCCGGGAAGTCATTGCCCTCAAGAAGATCAAGCAGGCGCAAGCAGTGGAGTACGAAAAGTTCATCAAACCGGTCGTCACCAAGAACGGGGTACTGTTCACTTATTATTCCCCGCAGGCCACCAAGGTTTATGTGGTGGCGGATTTTAACGAGTGGAAGGTCGACGAGACACCCATGCACAACGTCGAGGGAAACGGGGTCTGGCAGCGGGTCGTGCCGCTTAAGAAGGGCAAGCATGAGTACAAGTTCTACGTGGACGACGAGTGGGT
>CAYGXB010000253.1:0-4941 GCA_964353605.1 uncultured Bacteriovoracaceae bacterium | reverse complement strand
TCCACGACCACATGCTACGCTTTGTGGTCGGTTGAGTAAAGTGCATACCCGCTTTATTATATTACAGGCCCATCATACGTGAGATGATCAGTTTCATGATCTCTGAAGTGCCTGCAAAAATCGTCTGGACCCGCACATCTCTAAACAACCGGGCAATCGGGTATTCCTCCATGTAGCCGTAACCACCGTGGAGCTGCACCCCCTGCTGGGCAATGCGGTTTGCCATTTCTGCGACCCAGTATTTGGCCATCGATACCTTCTTTACGATATCTTTCCCCTCTAGGTGATCGAGTGTGAGTGCCTCGAGGAATGTCCTTCCTAATTCAACCTCGGTTGCCATTTCCGCGAGCTTAAACGAGATGTGCTGAAAGCGGGATAAAGGTCGACCAAAAGCCACTCTGGACTTAGTGAATTCCACTGTGTATTCCAATGCCATCTCTGCCATGATCTGTGAGCCCCAGGCAGAGACCAAGCGCTCTTGTTGAAGCTTTTCCATCAAATATTTGAATCCTCCCCCCTCCTCGCCCAAGAGATTCGCTGTAGGAACCCTGCAGTCCTCAAAGAATATCTCGGCTGTATCTTGACTCTTCATGCCGATCTTTTCAAGTTTTTTCCCCTTAACAAAACCAGGTGTACCATCTGCCACAGCTATCAGGCTGATCCCTTTGCGGGGAGAATCAGGGCTAGGGCTTGTCACTGCGGCAACAATCACGAGATCACAGTTAATACCGTTGGAAATGAACGTCTTCTGTCCGTTAATTACATATTCATCCCCCTCTCGTATTGCGGTGGTGCGTAGTGCAGCCAAATCCGATCCTGCTTCTGGTTCAGTCATGGCAATAGCCGTGATAATATCCCCGCTCGCGCAGCCGGGCAGCCACTTCTTTTTTTGTTCCCTTGTCCCGTACGAGTAAATGTAGGGTACTACAACATCGCTATGCAGAGGAGCAATAAAACCCAATTGATTCGTTCTCTCCAACTCTTCAATAATAATCACTGAATACTCGAATCCAACACCTGAACCCCCATACTCTTCTGGAAGCCATGTGCAGAGAAACCCTTGGGAGCCGAATTCCTTCCATACCTGTTTAGGGATAATCCCTGCTTTTTCCCACTCGTCAACATAAGGAACAATATTTTTTTCCGCAAATTTTCTCACTGCATTGCGAAAAATCCGGTGTTCCTCTGTGTAGATTTTCTCCAAAAGCGACATATAAAATCCTCCCTCACTGGTAAATTAATGGTTAATCCTCTGTGATGGAAACCTCCATTCGTCTCAACACATCGCGTGCCTCAGCGATGGTGCGTTCAATGAGTTCTTTCACTGTTGGTTCATCGTGGATGAGTCCGGTCACTTGACCCATTGGAAGATATCCCTTTTCAGTATCTCCATCTTCAGTGGCTCGTCTAAGGGCTTTATATGCATTTGCAAAGTAAGCCAGCTGTATGGAATTCTTCCAACCAGAGGCAAGCACCCCGATAAAAAGTTTCCAAAACGGAAGGTGGAGCTGCTTTGCGATATCCTGCGCATTGAAGAATGCTTTAGGAAGATTGAAGCCCTGTCTTAAGGCCTTCTCTGATGCCTTGCTTTTCATGAGCCGGCAGGGGATTCCGTCAAAGTGGGTGGAGTACAGCGTATCATAGGCATCTTTTTCAATGGAGAGGGTTTTGAAATTGTTGTGGAGCGCGCTCTCTTTTGTAGTCATAAAGCGAGAACCCATGGCGATCGCCTCTGCACCAAGCGCAATCGCTGCAGCAAGGCCCCTGCCGTCAGCAAACCCGCCTGCCGCAATTACAGGAATCTCCAATTCATCCGCGAGTGTGGGAATCAGTACGAGAGAGGTCACGTCTCCTCCGTGGCCTGCTGCTTCATGGCCTGTTGCAATCACCGCATCGGCACCGTAGTCCTGTGCCCTCTTTGCATGATAGGAATTAACAACAGTGGCAATAACCTTTCCACCATATGCATGCGCCTCCTTTACGAGCCAGTCACCTTTGCCGAGGGCGAAATTGATTATAGGCACCCTCTCCTCCAGAAGCACCTTTGCATTCTGATGCGCTCCAGGCAAGATCAGCGATGCATTGGCACCAAAGGGTTTGTCGGTAAGTTCCCTAATCTCCCTGATAGAGGCCCTTGTCTGATTGGGATCTAAGGGGCCTGTTGCCAATATTCCTAGGCCTCCGGCATTCGAGACCACGGCAACCATCCTTGGCACACTGATCCAGCTCATGCCGGAGAGGATAACCGGATATTTGATGCCGAAAAGTTCAGTAATGCGGGTCTTCATATGACCTCTCCTTCAATCTTTTCAATCCTTGAGGATTACCCTTAGAAAATCTTCTCCATAAAGATTCTTCATTGTCCCAGGGATTGCCGCAATGATCCCGATATCATCCAAAGACATCTCGACGCTGGCAATAAACTTTAAGATGTTGCTGATCACCTCAGAAGGGCTGTGGTGCGTTGTGCATCGGGAAAGAAGGTCCTTCGGCGAAAACCTAAGGCACCGGGCAAGCTCAACAATACCATCGGTTGCAAGGATCACCATATCGGCCGGTTCAAGAGGGATGATCTCTGTTTGAAACAGGTGAAGTGCCCTTCCTATAAGGAGATGATTCGAGCGGCTTTTCTGCTCCATTGCTTGAGGTTCTGCTCGCACGGTAAAGACCAGGCTGTCGCCTGTGTGAAGAAGTGCTGCATTCCCATTTTGTCCAATAAGAACTGCAGAAAACGTCGTGCTCTCATGAAAGGGCGTATCCCGCACAAGGGAATTAGTCATCACCACCACTTCTTCAAAGGCATCGCTTTGTCTTATATAAAAAAAATCATTTTCTTCCACCGCTTCCTTAAATCTCTCCAAAAAGCGTGACGAGGCTGACGGGTTCTTTTCTGAACCATCTGCAACAGCCAGGATTCCCCGCTCCGTATCAATATAAAGGGCATCTCCGGTCTTTTCCTTTGATTCTTTCCTACCAGGGATAATGGCTGCGGAAACGGCCTGACCAAGCTCAAAGAACTTTACTCCCAAAAATTCCCCCTAGATCTTCAGCGCCTCTTCAAATCCTTCTCGCACAGCCTCGGTGATCTTGCGCAGCTCTTTGGCATCCCCGATCGTAATGAGCTTGATGCCATCATCTTCTATTTCTTTTGTGAGCTCATTCACAGAGTGAGCCCCTACTGCCATGATCACCGTATCCGCAGGTATGAATTCTCTACCAATATTCGATTCCACCACCACTCCATCATCGGTGATCTCAACAAGTTTGGTGCTAGGCCGGAGTTCTACTCCAAAAAATCTGAGGCTCCTCATCAACGACCATCTGGCTGTGCGGCCTACATTATCTGCCAGACGATCTAGCATATCGATGACCATAATCTTTCTTCCTGCATGATGAAGTAGGTCTATGGCAAAGTTCGGGCCTTCCGCTCCATGATACAGCATGTGGGTAAAGGTCTCAGGATTAGGAGCACCCATGGATGCGATAAAGTGTGCTGTCTCACAGCCGATGGCACTTCCCCCCACAATCACCACGCTATTTCCGATATCAGGGACCTGCTCCATCAGAACATCCCAGGCACTCACCACATGGGATTTGTCTATACCTGGAAAGAAAATGTTCTGCGGCATGGCCCCGGTTGCGACCACAAGTGCATCCGGTCTTTGTTCCTTGACCATCTCCGGTGTAAGCGCTGCCCCAAATTTGATGGCAACACCATACCTTTCCATCCGGTTCTTCATGCTCTCTATTATCTTTCCCAGCTCATGTTTTCTTGGAGGGGCCTTGGCGAGATTTATCTGCCCGCCGAGGAAATTTTTCTGCTCATAGAGACTCACCGCATGTCCCCGCTTTGCAGCGGTAAGGGCAAACTCCATCCCGGCAGGGCCTCCCCCTGCAACCATGACCTTGAGCTTATTCCTGGCTTTCTCCAGTTTGAACTCTTCTTCCCTTCCTGCCCTGGGATTGAGCACGCAGCACACAGAGGCGCCCGAAAAGATGGAATCAAAGCATCCCTGATTACAAGCAATGCAGGGCACGATCTCATCGAATCTCCCCTCTCTCACCTTATTGGGGAGCTCAGGATCTGCAATGAGGGGTCGTGCCCAGCATACCATGTCGCAGGCCCGTGCCCTCAAGGCCCTCTCGGCAACATAAGGGTCACCCAGACGATTAGAGGCAAATACCGGGATACGCACCTTTTCTTTGATCCCTTGAGCGAGGTAGACATATGCACCGGGCGGGACATCGGTGGTGAGCTGCGGCACATTGGTCTCATGCCATCCGCCGGTCACATTGATCGCATCGACCCCTGCATCTTGAGCAGCAGCAGCGAACATAGCTGACTCGATATTCGTATGACCACCATCTAAGAAGTCATTCCCGGCAATCCCTATGCCAACGGGAAAATCATTTCCCACAGCCTTGCTTACCTGTTTAATTACCTCAAACCCAAAGCGCATCCTATTTTCAATAGAACCACCGTATTCGTCAGTACGCTTATTGGTAAGCGGCGATAAGAACTGACTTATGAGATAGCCGGTGCAGCCAAGGATTTCTACAAAATCAAAACATGCCTCTTTTACCCGTCTCGCTGTTAGGGCAAAAGCATGCTTTACTTTTTCAATATCCTCCTTTGTCATCTCTCGCGGGGTCTCGCCTGAAAAAGGGCTATAGAGTTCGGAAGGGGCAATCGGCTGTATGCCGGTAAAAGCAGAAAATGCATTCCTTCCCATATGAAACAGTTGCGTGCCCAGCTTTACACCCGTGGTGGCGTGAAGCTCATCCATAAATTCCTTAAACGGCTCAATATATTTATCCTCAAAAAGGGCGGGTATGAACAGTGCACTCCCCACTCTATCTATGGCAACCGGGCCGACAAGCATAAGACCTACCCCGCCTCTGGCTCGTTCACGGTAAAATGCCCTGTAGCGATCGTTGAAG
>CAYGXB010000252.1:0-4962 GCA_964353605.1 uncultured Bacteriovoracaceae bacterium | reverse complement strand
GGAGGGGCTAGCCAAGGCGGCTACCAGCCGGGGCGGCGTCACTGCCCGAGGGGGCATTCGCGTAGCACCCCTGAAGCGAAGCGGAAGGGGCAAGCCCCCACTAGTGCCCGTTTTTGTTCTTGGGGTATCGGGCGGTAGACGACAAGAGTCGTCGAAGCCACCACTGTCCTCCCCCAAATGATTTGCATTTGGGGGAGGTGACCCGGAGGGTCGGTGGGGGCTGAAGAAAATGGGTGAGTCGCCTGCGCGCACTGTGGCTGCACATCCCATTTATCCGTTCTCCTCACGGAATAAACGGTATATACTGTGTCAATTATTCCTTTGACTTGGAAAAATCCTTACACCACCCTGCCTCAATTCATACCTGGCGACCAATGGTATAGTGATAAAGAGAAAACCTCATGGACAAGCCTGAAATTAATCCCACCCCGGCCTTCTTCAAGAACAAAGAAACCTTCTCCTTTATGATCGACCGGGAAAAGGGAGTGACAACCGCGCAAGAATTTACGGCGGCATCGGCAGATCAAAGCATACAGATCTTCCTCAACGGTGTCATCTATAACCATACCAGCGCCCAACTGATTCAGGGCTTTTCCTCCCGGGGCGTGGACTATATCCGGGATGTGGAAGGCAGTTTCGTGATCTTCCTCATTGTGGATCGAACACAATTCTACATACTGACGGATAAAGCAAATTCAAAGAAGGCATTTTATACATTCCTGGAGAATGTCTGGTACGTCTCGAACGACATAGACTCCCTGCCAGTACAAAAATGCCGCCTCAGCATCGACGGCCTCGCCTGCTATCTTGCCAACGGCGTCATGCTGAATGATCTGACCTTGTTCCAGGAAATACGATCCGCCAGCCGGGCAAGTATAAGTAGTTTTACGAATGCGAAAGTGACGGTCTCCAGTTACTGGGAATATCAGTATGATTCCTCCTCCAGTTCGGTTCTCCAGGAGGCTCGCTACCAGGCGGAATTGGAATCACTGATGATTGACAGTGTGAAGCGCCGCTACGACCCGGCCGCGGACCCCGTCCTGTCTCTCAGTGCCGGTAGAGACTCGCGCGGCATCCTGGGCATCCTATCCGAAAAGATCCGGGCGCCTCGTCTCACCTGCTTCTCCTATTCGCTGACAACCGATCCCCCGGTGGATAGTGACGCCTTCCTCTCCCGGGAATTGGCCGCCCACAGCGGGTATCCTCATCAAATAATCGGTTTCTACACGGGAAACCTCATCGATCTATTAAAAGCCAACGCCCGCCAGGGAAAATGCCTCGCCAATTTCTGTGACGAACTGGATGCCTGGCACCAGCTGGCACTCGCGAACAGGTTTACGGACATATTCGTCGCCGATGAATGTTACGGCTGGTTGGATGCTCCTTATGACACAAAGGAAGATGTTATTAATAGCGTTTACATCGTTGGTGCATCCGGTATCCGCTGGCTCAAACCCTTCCTCTCGAAAGAGTTCCACCGCCAGATGTGCCAATGTCTCGATAAATTGATCGATGACATATATGACCGGGCACGAACCACTCCCGACCCCCACGATAAAAGGGATTTCCTTTATTTTGATCAAAGAGTCAATCATGTCCTGATGCCGTGGCGGGAATACTTCTTGAGTCAGGTCGGCTGGGTGCACAACCCATACCTGGATGGCTCCATCCTGGATTTTATGAAAAAGATACCTCCGCCTTTGCGCAGGAACAAATCCATCTTTTACGATACCATAAGTGCCATGTTCCCCGGCCTCTACTCCATCAAGCGCGCCGCCTCCATGGGCACCCGGGTGGATTGGCAGGCCGAGTTTTCCCGGCATAAAGACTCGCTGATCTCCCTTGTCCAGGGGACGGAAAGCAGGCTTGACGGTATTATTTCCAAAGAAGAAATTGTTGATTTTATCAGGCGGGAAGACTCCCTGCTCCAGAAAGCGAAAGTGTTCCTGGCAAAGACGCTTAAATACCTTGGAATAAGAAGCCGCCTCGCTGACCGAGTATTCACCCTTCTCCTCGGTCCCCGGCTCTATCAAAAAAGCAGGAACATTGACCCGGTACTCCTCCTCCTCAGGCTTCTACTAATTCGGATCTATCTCACTCCCTCCACGTGAGATGGTTCTCGTCAACAACTCCTTCCCTCTCCGACTTGTCCCCCCAAATCACAGATTTGGGGGGACCATAGGGGGGTGCAACCCTGCCGGATTGAAGTGCGTATATTTTCATGGCAACCGACCAACCAAAAAGGAGAAAAAATGACCGCTGAAACTGCCCCCAAAGAACAACCACAGAAGAAACCAAGAGTGATCCACCAGGGCGGCGCCTCCGAAGCCGTCTACGGACTGGGACTCATCGGCGCCTGTGTCTACTACTTCACCCATGCCGCCACCTTCTGGATCGGCGTCTTCGGCTTCTTCAAAGCCATCGTCTGGCCCGCCATGCTCGTCTACGAAGCCCTCAAGTACTTCAACATGTAACGGTCTTCCACCACCCTGGAAACCAACAATTTCCCCCATCTATCCGGCCTGGTTCTCACCAGGTCGGTTTCATTTGGTTTTGGCTGAGGTGGCTTTCGCGAAGCAACCCCCCGTCCTCCCCCAAATGACTTGCATTTGGGGGCTTGCCGATGCGGCTTCGAGCCGCAATCGGCTGTCCCGGCGACATTACCCGAGGTGACCTTCGGGAACCATCCCCGGAGCGTAGCGTAGGGGACAAGTCGAAGAACGCCACATCGGAGCCACCACCGGCAGTCCTGGCGATATGAATCGCCAGGGTGAGCCTTCGATGAACCCTCTTACAATTCAAGCAACCCTCTCGCCTTCTGTGCCAGATCCTTACTTGATTTAGTCGTCGACCTCACCGGCAGCTCAAAACAGAACCTGCTCCCCTTCCCCTCCTCGCTCTCCGCCCAGATCCGCCCCCCGTGCAACTCCACGTTCTCCCTCGCTAGGCTCAGCCCCAGCCCCAGCCCCCCGTGCTTCCGGTTCATATGCCCCTCCACCTGGTAGAACCGCTCGAAAATATGCTCCAGGTCCTCCGCCGGGATACCGATCCCGTCGTCGGTCACGGCTACGGTAACAACTTTCCCATTTTGGTCCGCTCTCACCGTCACGTGCCCGCCCTTCTCCGAATACGTCACCGCATTGTGCACCAGGTTACCCAGCGCCGTCGCCACCTTCCCCCGGTCCCCCTCCACCGTCAGGCTCCCCTTCCCGAATTCCGACTTCAACCGGATCCTCTTCTTCCCCGCCTCCTCGCGGATACCCTCCAGCGCCTCCTTCACCACCTCCCTCAGCGAAAACTCCCCGCCCCTCACCAGCGCCAGCCCCCGTTCCACGTTATCGCTCCCCGCCAGCGAATCCACGATCTCCTTCAACCGCATCGCACTGCTCACGATCGTATCAATCTCTTCCTGATGGTCCCCTTTCAACACCTCCCGCAGATACGTACTGTACCCCAGGATCAACCCCAGCGGCGTGCGCAACTCGTGCGACGCGATCGCAATGAACGAACTCTTCTGACTGTCCAGCTGCACCATCCGCTCCAGCCACTTCTCCCTCTCCTCCTTCATGCGGATGAGACCCAGCGCCACCCCCGCCTGCGCTGCCAGCAACTCCGCCCACTTCCGCTCCTCCACCGAATACTTCCCCCCCTCCACCCTGTCCCACACCACCAGCGCCCCCGGCTCCTCCCCCTCCAGCACGATCGGCACCTGCAGATAATCCTCCTGACGACCTAAGTCGTCGATACTACCATCTTCTGATGAATCGCCTGCGCGCTCTGCGGAATCAAGCCGCAGAGCGCCATGTCGACGACACGAGTCGTCGACAAGCGCCTCTCCAACCACCGCCTTCCCCTCCCGGCTCCCCGTCAACGCCTTCGTCGCCTCCACCAGCTCCCCTAGGAACGACTCCCGGTCCAGCCGGCGGCTCAGCGAAAGCAACCGATCCAACTGCCAAATACCCCTGTCCTCTGGTAAAATCGGCTCCATCTCCATCATGGCACGATTATAGCAAGATTTGGTTATAAAAAAAGCATTACCACAAAGGAGCAGCCATTACAAAAAAGAAAGCCCGAGTCAAGGCGGCGTCACTGCCCGAGGGGGCATTCGCGTAGCACCCCTGAAGCGAAGGGGAAGGGGCAAGCCCCCATCGGGCGGTAAACGACAAGAGTCGTCGAAGCCACCACCGGCTGTCCCGAGCCGAGCTGGCTTCAAGCCAGCATCGGTCGTATCGGAGCCAAGAGGCTCCGATGCTTCCCCATCGCCAGGGTGAGTCACCGATGAAGTTCCATTTCGACGGCACCAGCGCACGACCAAACCTCCCCCTCCCGTCCTCCCCCAAATGCAAGTCATTTGGGGGAGGTGACCCGTAGGGTCGGTGGGGGCAACCTTTATCAGTATTCATCACAAGGAGCAACCATGACCAAAAAGAAAGTCCGCGTCGCCATCATCGGAGTAGGCAACTGCGCCTCCTCCCTCGTCCAGGGCGTCCGCTACTACCGTGACGCACCCCCCGACAAAGCCATCCCCGGCCTCATGCACGTCAATCTCGGCGGCTACCACCTGCGCGACATCCAATTCACCCTCGGCATCGACATCAACATCACCAAGGTCGGCAAAGACCTCTCCCAAGCCATCTTCGCCCCCCCCAACAACACCTACAAATTCTGTGACATCCCCCTCATGGACGTACCCGTCGTGCGCGGCATGACCCACGACGGACTCGGCAAATACCTCGCCGCCGTCATCACCAAAGCCCCCGGCCCCACCGCCGATATCGTCCGTCTCCTCAAAGACACCCGCACCGACGTCGTCGTCTCCTACCTCCCCGTCGGCTCCGAAATGGCCACCAAGTGGTATGTCGAACAGGTGCTCGAAGCCGGCTGCGCCTTCGTCAACTGCATCCCCGTCTTCATCTCCTCTTCCGCCTACTGGGGCAAACGCTTCAAAGACGCCGGCCTCCC
>CAYGXB010000251.1:0-4996 GCA_964353605.1 uncultured Bacteriovoracaceae bacterium | reverse complement strand
CCGAACAGCATCTTCAAGGTTTGCCCTCTCTTCCTGATCAAGAGACCTTCGTCTTGCCAGTGTCTTTTGCCTGATCTGCGCCTTACTCAACATCCCACATAATCGAAGATGACAAAAGGGGAAAAGGTATCAGGGCAGCCCCGTGGTGATGCCGTACCCTCTCGTTCCTTGAGCCCGATCTCTCTATCAGGCAGGTCTGCTATACTGCTTTAGGCTTTCCTCTGCACAGAGAAAAAAGCTCACCACAGCAGTGGCCAGAACCTTTGCCCTCCATGTTGACACAGAAGGAACTTCGTGGGCCACGCATGCCCCGGGGGATCTCATCTCAATCTCGCATCGATATGATCAATCAATTGTCCCATACGGGTTTTGATTGTTTCCTTCAACGATTCCAATTCAGACTGTGTCCGCCTTACTTCATCTGCCATATTGAGCATAACCACCGCCATCAACTCCATGGTGGTAACAGCGTTTCCCTGTCTCTGGACATCAGCAACCATGTCATTGATATATTTGGACAACGCCTGAACGTAATCATTATCACCCCGAGTCCTTACCTTATACTCCTGCCCTAATATCCTTATCGATACTGAGTTCTGCAATCGTTTAAAACACCTCTACACACTTGATGAGGTGTGCCACTCGCTCTCTTACCCGTTCTTTCTCAGCCAAGAGATTTTCGAGATCCTGCTTCAAACCCTTTGCCTCTTCCTCCTTTTCTATAAGCTTTACGGTCAATCCCTCATTGTCTCTCCTTAGGGAGTCTACCGCTTCCAAGAGTTTATGGATCTTTTCTTCAAGTATATCCAGAGTTTCCAACATGCACCCCATTTCCATCCTGGACAAAGGATTATACATCTGCAGTACCCGTTAAAGTCAAGACTATAATTTTTCAGCCATCACCAGTTTCTGGTCTCTTTTTCCTCGATTATCTCGATGAACGGATAAGAGGGCATGTGGATTGGGAATTGATCGCCGTTCGTAATACACGCTAAGCAGAGCGGATCTGAGAAGAAGAGGAACTGTCTACTTGATTATAGGTCTTCGCCATACTATATCGATTTATACTGCCTTTCATCTTAATAATTTACTGAAAAAATCCGATAGGGTGTGGCAGTGATACTACACATAAGGGAGGTTATAAAATGGAGCGCCCTGACCTTGAGCAACTGTATGATCTTGCCAAGGAACTGAAAAAGGCCAAAACGATTAAGGCAGTCCTCGATATCGTCGCCGATCATCTTCCGAAGGTTCTCGGGGCGAAATACTGTTCCCTGTTCATCAAGAATCCCATGTCGGGTGAGCTAGAGTTGAAGGCGCATAATCACCAGGATATCGGGGACGACCCCTTTATCCATATTGCAGAGGATCAGGAGAGCATCATGAACCTGGTCCTCTCCAGGAACACCTCTATGCTGGTGCGCAACATCGAGGAAGAAATCGGCATCGTTAACAAGGACAAGTACAGCACAAAATCCTTCATGTGCCTCCTTATAAGCTTTGAGGACAGGGTTCTTGGTGTACTAAACCTCGCAGACAAGAGTCCGAGCGGTTTCACCCGAGAGGACATGCTTATGGCTTCCATAATTACCGAACTCCTGGGCAGCTTCCTTGCACGTCATGATCTCAGCAAGATCTAGGCTATGGGTTTCACCTCAGGCATTGTAGGCCTACCCAATGCGGGGAAATCCACCCTCTTCAACCTCGTCACCAAAGCAAATGCCCTAGCGGAAAGCTACCCGTTTTGTACCATAGATCCCAATATTGGGATCGTAAACGTACCCGATGATAATCTGCAAAAGATTGCCCACATCGCCAAACCGGAGAAGATCACCCCCACGATCCTGAAACTCTTCGATATCGCCGGCCTCGTAAAGAACGCCCACAAAGGTGAGGGCCTCGGCAACCAATTTCTCGGCCACATTAGAGGGGTGGATGCCATCATCCACGTCGTGCGCTGTTTCAGGGACCCCAATATCAGTCATATCTATAATGAGATAAACCCCGTGGTTGATATGGAGATCGTTCTCACCGAGCTCGTGATGGCGGATCTCGATATCGTCTCCAAACGCATAGAATCTATGGAAAAGGCCTACAAGGGCGGCAAGAAGGAGTTGCAGGCCGAGATCGAACTCATGCACACCCTGAAAGACGTCCTCGCCCAGGGACAATGCATCATAGATACGCATATCGAGTTCGACCAGAATTACATGAAATCGCAAGGAATCCTTACCGCCAAACCCTATGTTGTCGTTGCCAATATCAGCGAAGATGAAGTCTCTGGGAGTCAACCCCTAGATGCACTACGGGACTGGGGTAAAACACGATCCGTCCCTGTCATCTCCGTCTGTACTAAATTCGAACTGGAGGCATCCGAACTCGATGAAATAGATCGGCAGGAATTTTTAACATCAGTCGGGATATCACAATTAGGGGTACATACATTGATCAGCTCCTGTTATCAGCTCCTCCAACTCATCACCTTCTATACCACGGTCGGCAAAGAACTGAGGGCCTGGACGCTGAAGAGAGGCGGGACCCTCCATGATGCCGCAGGTCTTATCCACACCGATATCCAGGAGGGCTTCATCAAGGCTGAGGTGGTCGCATGCAACGACTTTATCACCTACGGCGGCATGCATGGTGCACGCGAGGCAGGGCTTGTCCTCATCGAGGGGAAAAGCTTCATCGTCAGAGATAAAGATATAGTTTTGCTCCATTTCAGGTAAAAAAGAGCTGGGAGAAGTGATTTTCTGAGTTGTTCCCCTGCTGCCTTCTCGCTGCTCTATAGGCCCTCATAATTTTATATTGACAGATGGGATTGATAGATGTTAATCGATGGCGAGTGAGTAATCGCTCACGCTGTATAAACCATGAGGAGGTGCATATGCCAAACGAGAACGTTTTAGCAAGGATCCACCTGGATGCTGTCCTCTCCAATCTTGAGATCCTGTCCAAGGAAGATGCAGATACCACATCACTTGCCGCGGGCTGGAATGGCAGCATCCTCTTTGTCGCAGGCCTTTGCGGTCCAAGAACCACCCTGGAAATCAGGAGCTCGGGAATTAAAGTATCCCCAGGGAAGGTTGGAAGGCCGGATATTGTCCTCTTCTTCCCCACGGAGCAGATGCTCAATAACATGTTCAAAGGCACAGGCGTGGGCTTCCCTATCCCCCTCAAAGGCCTCCTCAAGGCAAAAGGGCTCCTCGTCTTCATGAAGCTGGCGAAACGTATGGAAGAAGTCCTCAAGGGTGCCAATCCGCCAAAACAGTTGAAGGCCAGGCTCTTATTGAATACTCTTGGTAAAACTATAGCCGCCATAGCCAATTATGAACCGGACTCCAAGGCAGTTGCTGACACCATCAAGGGCATTACCGAACTCAGGATCAGGAATGGATCCGCGATCAATATCCAATTCACCGGATCATCCGCGATCGCGAGAAACGGCAATGCACAGGATCCAGACCTCCTTATGGAGTTCGCCAACGAGGACATATTCCTCGATCTTGCGGACGACAAGGTGGATGTCTTTGCGGCGATCTGCCTCGAGGACATGGCACTCAAGGGTGATCTGCACATGGGTGATATCGTGAATACCTTCCTCGACAAGGTCGGCATTTATCTACAATAGGAGGTGAGATCATGGCGTACACATTTACCAAATCCAAGGAACTCTTCAAAAGGGCGACCAAGGTCATCCCACAGGGCATTTATGGCCATTTCAACCCGGCTACGACCATACCCGGCTCCTACCCCTACTTCATCACCAAAGCCAAAGGTTCTCATTTCTGGGATGTGGATGGGAACGAATATATAGACTACGTATGCGCATACGGCCCCATGTTCCTTGGTTATGCCCACGACCGGGTGGACGAGGCCTTTGCCAAGCAGGCCAAGAACGGGACAGCCACCACCCCACCGACAACCCTCCTTATAGAGCTCGCCGAGAAGATGGTGGAGGTCAATGATTGCGCCGACTGGGCCATGTTCGCCAAGAACGGGGCTGACACCACCTCATGGGCCATGGTATTGGCGAGAGGCTACAAGCGGAGAAACAAGATCGTCCTTGCAAAAGGCGGCTACCACGGGACCCAGCCATGGACCGGCATGAATCACACGGGCATTACCCCGACTGATAGGAGCGATATCCTCCTAGTGCCATGGGGCGACCTGGCCGCCTTCCAGCGGGTGGTCGATGAGTACAAAGGCCAGATCGCAGGCGCCATGTTCACCCCGTACCATCAACCGGTCTTCGAAGAGCAGAAGCTCCCCGAGCCCGGATTCTGGCAGGCCATGCGCAGGATCTGCGACGAGAACGACATCGTCCTCATCATCGATGACGTCCGGGCCGGCTGGCGGCTCGATATCAAGGGCTCGGGCCACTATTTCGGCTTCAAACCCGATTTGGCCTGCTACTGCAAGGCCATCGCCAATGGCTATCCCATTTCCGCGCTGGTTGGGACGGAGAAGATGCGCATGGTAGCTACCAAGGCCTTCCAGACCGGCTCCTACTGGAACAATTCCCCCGAGATGGCCGCGGCCATAGCCTGCATCGACGAGATGCAGAAGATCGATGCTGCAAAGATTTGCCAGGAACGCGGGGCACAGCTCCGCCAGGGCCTGGTGGAGCTCGCTAAAGTATACAGCCTCCAGTTTAAGGTCGAGGGCCCGGACCCATTTCCGTTCATCCGCTTCGCCAATGAGACCAACTTCAAGCGCTCCCAACTCTTCTGCAAGGAGTGCTCGCTGCGCGGGATTTACTTCCTCTGGCATCACAACATGTTCTTAAGCGCCGCTCATACGGAAGAGGACATCAAGAAGACCCTAGACGTGGCCGACCAGGCCTTCAAGGTCGTCAAGGAACAGTTCGGCGGCTAAAGAAGCCGAATTCCCCCGACCCACCTTGGGTCTTTAAGGGGGGTGAAGCGTCAGCGGGCTGGCCAGGGAAATGGCGTGAAGAGCCACTTCCCTGGCCAGCCCGCTGATAATTATCCCC
>CAYGXB010000250.1:0-5013 GCA_964353605.1 uncultured Bacteriovoracaceae bacterium | reverse complement strand
ATCATACACCGCCACCATGCCCTTCCTCTAAAGTACGCTTCCGTGTGAAGAACCATTATTTTTGACCCCCGTTATTATGGTGAAGGATCGTGCTCACTTTCCTTTGAGGAATAAATGGATTGTCTGCTTGGATGTGTATTTCGGTTTGAAATTCAGTTCTTTTTTAATTTTTTGAACATCCATTGAGAGCGGATAGCGAATGTAATCCACCTGCGCTTTTCCAAAGGGTATTGCTCTTATGCGATACAGCATTTCCACCAGGGGGTATATCAGCCATGCCGGTAGAGAAAGCATCGGTTTACCCAGCTCTTTCGCCAGCTCGGAATAGCGCAATCCCTCGTCCGCCGCAAGATTAAAGACTCCCTTCACGTCTTTTACGGCGGCAAGGTAGAAGGCCTCGGCGGCATCGTCCTCATATACGAATTGCATGATGGGGTCATAACCACGAACGCCGATGATGACCGGGTTTTTCATGGATTTCGCGGTGGTATTGTTGGCATTCGGCCCCATCACCATACAGGGGCGTAATATCACCACCGAGCACTCGGGGTTGCCGGTCGTGAAATCGGATAAGAGCTTTTCAATTTCCGCTTTGTTTTCGGCGTAGGGAAAACCGGGAGTGGGCCTCACCGGGGCGGTTTCGCTGAGGTAATCGGGAGTCCCATCGAAAAATCCGTATGCGCAATCGGAGCTTGTCGCGACCAGTTTTTTGATCTTCAGCCTGTTGCATATGTCCAAGACGTTCCTGGTGCCGTTGACATCGACATCATGTTCAAAGTCGGGATCCCGCGTTGGATTGGCTATAAAAGCCAGGTGAATCAGCGTATCCACGCCGCCTTCCTTGAAAATGCGATATAATTGTTCCCTGTTTCGAATATCACAGTGATGATATTGAAATTTTTTCGGAAGGTTCTCCGGCGGCTGAAGAATGTCTGTGCATATGATCTTATGAAAAACAGTATCATTGCGCAAACGTTCCAAAAGCAGTTTCCCGATATAACCGAATGTTCCGGTAATGCCAAGCACTCTGCCTGATTGAGCCATAACTGACCTCCTGATTTTCCTCAGATTTGCTATTTATGTAATTTTTGTTATCAATACTGAATTTGTCATTCCCTCGCTTGTACCCGGGAAAGCATGCCCCCGGGGATTATGATTCCATTATAGTCCGGCCTGAATGAAATAATCTAGTATAAACCTGATACCGTCTGATCTTATAAGGAATTCCATATCTCGCATAATATAATTCAAGTGTAGATCTCATGCCGCCCTGAGCACGTGGCCCCTTTTGAAGATAAATTTTGATTATCAAAACATGCCAAAGCGCGGTAGGAAGTGCAGATTACGATAAGTTATTGTGACGCCCATTCTTTCTTAAGCTTCTATCGCCTAACTAATAATGACCCCATGCCTGGGTGCAACATAGCGGAGAGTGCCCCCGCTACCAAGAAAATCAATTAGTTCTTCAGTTCACGGTTGGCGAGGATATGATCCAGAAGCGATGGACTCAATCTCTGTAATACTCCAGTTATTTTGCCGAGCGGTGTGAGGATGCGTTCACGCTGGCGTTTCTCAATCAGTTTGGCAATACCGATGGCAACACCATGCGGTGTGTCATGGGGAGCCCTGTCGATGGGCCTTGAGGTGCCGTTTCCTCTCATAACTGTTTTTGTGGCATCAGAAGTGGTAAAACCCGGGCATATCACCCCAACATGAACTCCACATGGTTTCAACTCAACACGCAAAGACTCGGCAAGACTTCTCAAGGCCGCCTTGCTTGCGCTGTACATACTTCCGTTTGGAATTGCGCGAATACCGCTCACGCTGGAAACAAATACAATTTGACCCTTTGTTTCTTTCAAAGCATCCAAGGCAGCAAGTGTCATATAAACAGAGCCCATCAGATTAACATCGATCAGTTTCCTGCAAACATCAGGCAGGCATTCTTCGAATTTGGCAACAATGCTGGTGCCTGCATTATTTATCAGTATATCCAACCTGCCGAACCGGCTAAGTGTTTCTTTTACTGCTCTCGAACAATCATTGGGGTTTGCAACATCACCATATACAGACAGTGCTTCTGCTCCGATTTTTAAGAGTTTATTTCTGGAGTCTTTGAGTCTTTCTTCAAGGATGTCTGTTATTACTACCTTTGCGCCCCTGCTTGCCACAAGTTCTGCTGTAGCAAAACCAATACCCCTGGCTGCCCCTGTTATTAAGAACACCTTGTCATGAAAAAAGTCCATTGCAACATCTCCTTTTGAATCTGTGCATGATATACAAATCCGAAGAGAACTTAAACCAAAAAACAGCAGGTACTCCGTCCTCCCGGATTGTGTCTGCCAAGTTCTGGAAAAGTTCGTGGTTTTGATGAGGGCGAGGAGCTTACGTTCAGGCTAGCGGTCAAGGGTCTTCGATCCCCTTGGGGCTCGCCGTGCTCGCCCTTGACCGCGCCCTCGCTGCCTGCCGGACCGACCCGGGCACCATCCGCGTGCTCAAGGGCAACAAACCCCTGGAGCTGCGCTGGCATCCGGCGACTTCGGATTTCGGAGCCGAGCCCTATGATAGGGCGGTTTTCGATGCTTCCTTCACCACGGCCGGCATCCTGCTGCTCATCTTCAGGCCGTTTTGGGGGGCGAAAAGAAATTCCCCGGTTGGGGATGACGGGAGGGAGAATTGGATGCAGGAAGAGGATTTTGGGATAATATATACCCCAGATGCCCCTCTGAAACTCAATAGATTAGATAGCTTGAAAATAACGATTATGCTAAGAGAGCAAAAAGAGAGCATTGTCTTTCAGAATGATTGTGAGAGGATAAAGCACGCCGGTAGTATTGCGAGTGCGCTCTGCTTACAATCCAGCGAGCAAAGGAGGAGAATATGGCTGAAATCACTGGGGTAAGATCAAAGAGCATTGCCTTCACGGTGGTTATCGTGCTTCTGGTCTTGTTTTTTGTTGCAAACCCGATTGCCACAATACCTGCTGGTCATGTCGGGGTAAAGGACTTTTTCGGTATCGTATCGCCCGAAACCCTCTCCCCGGGCATACGAATAGTCCTGCCCTTCACAAAGGTGGTGAAGATGTCGGTGCAGACGCAGGTTTTAACGGAGCAGGCCGAGACGCCGTCCCGTGAGGGTATGATCATGACCCTGGACGTCTCGCTCCTATACCGGCTCGACCCGAAAAAGGCGGCCGAGATCTATAAGACGGTGGGGACAAATTACCGTGATCTGGTCGTCGACCCGCAGCTGAGGTCCTCCATACGGGAGACAACCGCCTCGTATGATGCCAAGGCGTTGTATTCCGTCGAACGGGAACGCATCGCAAATGAGATCTTCATATTATATGTAAGGATGACCAAGGACAGAGGCATTATCACCGATCAGGTCCTTCTCAGAAAGATTGGACTCCCCCAGACGTTGGCGGCGGCCATCCAAGAAAAGCTCAAGCGGGAGCAGGAGGCCGAACAGATGAAATTCGTCCTCCAGAAGGAACAGCAGGAAGCAGAGCGAAAACGCATCGAGGCCCAGGGTATTTCGGACTTCCAGCGGATCGTCTCGCAGGGGATCAGCCAGCCGCTCCTTGAGTGGAAGGGGATCGAAGCCACCGAGAAGCTCGCCATGAGCCCGAATACGAAAATCGTGGTCATCGGCAATTCCAAGACGGGACTGCCGCTCATCTTAGGCGGAGAAAAGTAAAGGACATCAGCCCCCCCACGAGCCTCCTGCATATTGAGGGGGTTCGGGGGATTGAATGGTGTGTTTTTTTGATTTTCCTTGACAGGCCTGGGTGTGAATCCTAACCGGGAATGATATCCCTGGCTGAGGGAGGCTTGATGATCAAGACGGCGATCACCGAGATGTTCGGCATCAGGTATCCGATTATCTGCGGGGCCATGATGTGGCTTGCGAAACCGAAGCTCTGCGTGGCTATATCCGATGCGGGCGGCATGGGAAACCTCACGGCTGGGAATTATGAATCGGAAGATGCTTTTCGGGATGCCATCCATGAGGTGCGAAGACTCACGGACAAGCCGTTTATGATCGGACTCACCCTCCTGCCTTCCATCAGGATTACGGCGGAACACCACCAGATGTACGTCAGGGTTTGCGAAGAGGAGCGGGTAGCCGGGATAGAGGTTTCCGGCAAACCGCTCGACAAGGTCATCGGCTTGGCCGGGATAGAGCGGCTCAAGAAGGCGGGAGTCAAACTGTTCCACAAGGTGGGTTCCGTGCGGCACGCCCTGCATGCCCAGAAGGTAGGCTATGATGGCGTTTATGCCGCCGGTCTCGAAGAGGGAGGCCACCCGCTCGACGATGATGTAACCACCATGGTGCTAACCCCGCGCATCGTCGAATCGGTACACATACCCGTGGTCACGGTCGGCGGCATCGCCGACGGCCGGTCTCTGGCGGCGGCGCTCACCCTGGGTGCCCAGGGCGTGATGATGGCCAGCCGTTTCATCGCCACCAAGGAGTGCGAAGTGCACGACAACATCAAGCAGGAGCTCATCCTTAGGCAGGAGTACGAGACGTGCATCTTCGGCAAGTCCATCGGGCTCCAGGGTAGGGCGCTCAAGAACAAGGTCATCGACGAGGTCCTCGCTACCGAGGAAAAAGGCGGCGGTCTTGATGCTCTCATCACGCTCATCGCCGGCCAGAGGATCAAGGAGGCCTGGGAAACAGGTAACGTCGAAAACGCCCCGCTCATGGTAGGGCAATCGATCGGTTTCATCCACGAGGTCGTATCCTGCGCAGAATTGCTAAAGCAGATGCATGACGACGCGCTCAAACACCTACAGAAGGCCGGCGCCCTGTTTGCGTAAACCAAAAAAGCGCATACCCCCCATCCCTTGGCCCCCCTGAAGGTTCAGGGGGATGGGGGGGAGCTTTTATGAAGCGACATTTTATTGTGCCTTGGCATCATGTTGCGGTGTCTGAAGCACGGGTGCGCCAAGGAGTGTTGTCATTGTAGGCACGCACGGCCGCAAAGAACTCGTCGATGTTTCTCAA
>CAYGXB010000249.1:0-5064 GCA_964353605.1 uncultured Bacteriovoracaceae bacterium | reverse complement strand
TCTTGACCACCTGTATCTTCACTCACTCCTCCTTACTGATACTTGTAGTATGCGGCGCAGGAGCCCTCGGAAGAGACCATGCACGGTCCGATGGGGTTGACCGGCGTGCATACCTTCTTAAAGAGCAGGCATTCATCAGGGGTCTTCGCCCCGCGCAGGATGTCGCCGCAGGAGCATCCCCTGATCTCCTCGGAGATGATCTCCGGGATCGAATACCGCTTAAGACTATCGAACGTCCGATACGCATCCTTAAGGACAAGACCGCTCCCGGGAATGGTGCCCAGGCCCCTCCATTCTGCATCATAGGGGGAAAACACAGCCTGCATGACCGCGCGGGCCTTGGGGTTGCCTGCGGGACTCACTCCCCTGCTGTATTGGATCTCGACCGCCGGCCTTTGCTCGCCAATCTGCTCGAGGATGAGGAGTATACCCTCGAGAATGTCTACCGGCTCGAAACCGGTGATCACAGCCGGTTTCCCAGCCTCGGGGATGAATGCGTAGGCATCAGATCCGATGATGATGCTCACATGCCCGGGGCAGAGGAAACCGTCGATTTTTATGGATGGGGCGCTCATGATAGCCTGCATGGCAGGCGGGATTGTCTTATGCACCGAAAACACGCTGATATTCCGGAGCCCCTTTCTCTGGGCCTGCATCACCATAGCAGCGACGGTGGGCGCCGTCGTCTCGAAACCGATCCCCATGAAGATGATCTCCTTCTCCTGGTTGGCCTCAGCAAGCATTATGCAATCGACGGGCGAGGATACGACCCGGATATCCGCACCGCTTGCCCGTACGTGCTGGAGGCTATTTCCATTTGTTCCAGGGACACGGAGCATGTCCCCGAAGGTGGCAAAAATCGTGTGCTGCTGCCCGGCGAAAAAGAGCGCTATGTCAACATCGTGGACCGCTGTGACACAGACCGGACAGCCTGGTCCCGAAATGAGGCGGATATTATCCGGGAGCAGCTTCCTGATGCCGTAGCGGCCGATAGCCTGAGTATGGCTGCCGCACACCTCCATGATCGTGACGGACTGCTTAACCTGCTCTGCGCGCTTACCTATCTTCTTGAGGAGCCCCTTCGCCAGCGCCGCGTCGCGGTATTCGTCAATATATTTCATTGGCTATGAGTTCTCTCAAGAATTCGAGTTTTTCCTTGGCCAGGGCCTCATCCACCTTGTGGATGGCATACCCCGCATGGGAGATTACGTAATCTCCGATGGCGACATCCTCGTCGATAAGGTCCAGACAGACCTCGCGCCTCGTCCCGCCGATATCGATCATGGCGAAGTTGTCTCCATCTATGGCAATGATCTTTCCAGGAAATGCGATGCACATATCTACCTCAGTCGACGTCCATTTCCACGAGCTTCAGCTCCTCTGTACCACCCACGAGCATGACTTCCTGTCCGAGGCACTGCGGGCACTGGGCTTCATAGCTCAGGAGTTCGATGTCCTTACCACAGTTCATGCAGTAGATGCAAATCGGCCGGATGTCAAAGTCAATCCGCGCACCCTCCGCCCTCGTCCCCTGCGCGAGCACTTCAAAGGCAAAGGCAAGGGCCTTCGGCTCGATGCAGGCTAAGCGGCCGAACGAAAGTCTGATGCTGTTCACTCGTGAAAAAACATAGCGCACGGCATGCTCTTCGATGATGGCGAGCAGGGACTGGGTCAGCGACATCTCATGCATGGAAGACCCTCTCCGGTGTAACGCCGCATTGGGCGAGTTCATCGAGCACCAGCCGTTCCATGTCGGAAAAGCGCGCGTGCATGCAGGGCGTCATCTCAAGATCCAGATCTCGGTACTCCTGCGGAACGATGCACAGGAAGACCATCTCGGGCAACTCCCCTATGAGCTCGGCCTTGCAGAGCACATCGGCGAACGTGACCTCATGCGCGCTCGTCGGCGGCGGCATGCGGGTCACGAATTCCGCTTGGGTGAAACGGTAGATGGAGCCCGGCGCATCGGAAAGCTTGATCACATCGACGATGATCAGGGTTTCGCATCGATCCATGATATCGAGGAGCATATAGCCGAGTGTGCCGCCGTCGACGATCTCCACCCGTTCGGGGAAGCGGTAGCGCTGCTCGAACCACCGCACGAAGTGGACGCCGAAGCCCTCATCGGCAAGCAGAATGTTGCCGAGCCCCAGGATCATGATGCGTTTTTCTTCCATCATTGCCTATGCATAAAAAAGGGGGGCATATCCCCCCCTTTGTCTTTGCCCATCCAAGCGATCCACCGCAGTCGGTTTGCCTCGACGGGTAGGTGCGTCCTCCCTCTATTCCTCTATCTTGTTGAACACCCTCCCGCTGATCATGGACGATACTGTCCCTTCCTTGAAGACGACATCGTACCAGAACGCCATGTAGAGATGGACGGCGATAAAGAGAATGATGAGCCAGGTGAGGATGTGGTGGATGTATCGTACCACAGCGAGGCCGCCGATGGCATTCCCGAGCGGCCTGAGCCCTGCATCCACCAGGCTGATCAACCCGGCGTCATGGTTGGCGCCCATGAGGATGAGGCCGGTGACGACGATGAGCAGCCACAGGATTATGAGGCCGCCATAGGCTATCGATTGCAGGGGGCCGTAGAGATGGGTATGCGCGGGCTTCTCCTCGGAGATCAGCGCGTAGAACTTGATCTGCTTCCAGAAGTTCGGGATGTTCGTCCAGGCGAAGAAATCCTTGAAGTCCGCATGGAACCGGGAGAAGAACATCATATAGATCCGCCAGATGAAGGTGAAGGTGAGGAGGGTGCCGAAGAGGATGTGTACATAGCGCATATGGCCCATGAGGAACTTATCGATGGTCTCCCCTGCACCCACGGTGAATGGGTCGTAGATATAGAACCCGGTTGGTATGAGGATGAAGATGGAGAGCGCCATCAGCCAGTGATTAGCCCTCATCGACAGCGACCATTCCTTTTTTGCAACCCGTTTATCCATCTCCCCCTCCTTAAGCGACCTTGAACACCTTCACTGCGTTGGTCTTGGGGTCTATGATGTGGACCGCGCAGGCCATGCAGGGGTCGAAGGAGTGAATGGTCCTGAGGATCTCAAGGGGTTGATCCACGTTGGCCAGCTTGGTCCCGATGAGCGACTCCTCATAGGGTCCGCGCTTGCCAGCCTTGTCTCTGGGCGAACAGTTCCACGTGGATGGGACGATAGCCTGGTAGTTGGCGATCTTCTGCTTCTCGATGCGGATCCAGTGGCCGAGCGCACCCCGCGGGGCTTCGGTCATGCCTCTTCCCTCGCCGCTCTCCGGGACATCGCAGCGCGTCCAGGTCCGGGAATCGCCGGCCTTGATGTTCGCCACGAGCTCGCCCACCCAGCCTTCGATCTTGTCCCCGACATACTTGGTCTCGATCGCCCGGGCCGCCGTCCGGCCAAGGGTGGAGAAGAGAACGGTGGCGGGGAGACCGGTGGCCTTGAGGGTGTCGTCTACAAGGGGCTTGATTTCCTTGTGGCCCTGGGAATAGCCGACGACCATGCGCGCAAGCGGCCCGACCTCATAGGGCAGCGCATCGTAGCGCGGGGCCTTGCACCAGGAGTATTTCTCTTCCCCCTTGAGGTTGCCGCCACCATCGTACCCCGTGTACTCGGGATCAGTAGTGCCCTTGTAGGGATGCTGCGGCTCGGTCCCCTTGTACCAGGAATGGACGACCTCCTCGGTGATCTTCGCCTCATCGAGCTTGATGGGATTGGCCAGGTCGCCCGCCCTCACAGTGCCCCGCGGGAAGAGCAGGGTGTTCCAGTCGTCGTCGAGCGGGAAGCCGCCGTAGGCGAGAAAGTTCTTCACGCCCGCGCCTGTGCCGTTCAGCCCCTCGTCCTTGTAGTAGGCTGCAGCGAGCAATACGTCCGGTATGTAGGCGGTCTCAACGAAGTTCTTGAGCTCCTTGAGCCTAAAGAGGTAGGCGCCGAGACGGGAGGTGTCGAGCGCATCCATGACGGAGGTCACGCCGCCGACCACCAGGGTCTGCGGATGCGGGTTCTTGCCGCCAAAGATGGCCATCATCTGAGCGCCGAGCTTGGATACCTGCAGAGCATCCAGGTAATGGGAAACGATGATCAGGTTGGCCTCGGGCGGGAGCTTGTAGGATGGGTTGCCCCAGTAGGCGTTCGCAAACGGGCCGAGTCGGCCGGAGTCCACGAACTTCTTGAGCCGTTTCTGGACAGCGATATAGTGGGTTTCCGAGCAATTGTAGGGGTTATCGCAGTAGCCTCTTGCCATCTCGACGGCCTTCTTCGGATCGGCGGAAAGCGCCTGCGTGATATCCACCCAGTCGAGCCCGTGGAGGTGGTAGAAATGCATGGTGTGGTCATAGAGGTATTGGGCGCCGTGGATGAGGTTCCTGATGATCCTGGCATTGGCGGGCGGCTTCACCTTGAATGCGTCCTCGCAGGCCAGGATGCTCGCCTCGTAATGGACGAAGGTGCACACGCCGCAGAACCTCTGCACCATGAGTCCTGCATCCCGCGGATCGCGCCCTTTCAGGATGGTCTCGATGCCGCGCCACAGGGTGATGCTGCTCCAGGCGTCCTTGATCACATTGTTTTCCACTTCGCATTCGATGCGCAAATGACCTTCAATTCTCGTGACCGGATCTACGATTATTCTCTTTGCCATGGTTATCCTCCGGATTAATGCTCGCTATGAGCGTCGTCTTCTGGTTTGTTCTTGGGTTGTCCGTGGCTCTTCACTGCCGTCATGCCGGCATGGACAGCAACACCCACGACCGTTGCCC
Source organism: uncultured Bacteriovoracaceae bacterium (assembly GCA_964353605.1). Classification (GTDB taxonomy): domain Bacteria; phylum Desulfobacterota; class Desulfomonilia; order UBA1062; family UBA1062; genus CAYGXB01. The sequence goes on along the minus strand of CAYGXB010000249.1, from coordinate 314 downwards.
CGAGGAGCGCAACGCCGATATCATCCACTTCCGCCTCTACTCCGCCTATGCCGAACGTCTTTTCCGCAATGGGCTTTTCCAGCGGGGCCATGGTGTCCCAGAAGGCAGGCTCGGTGCAACCCATGCACCCGTGGCCGGCCATGACCGGCCAGGACAAGTCGTTGAAGCGGACCTTGCTGCAGTTTGCATAGGTGTAGGGGCCCTTGCAGCCGACCTTGTACAGGCACCAGCCCTTCTTCGCATTCTCGTCGCCCCATTCCTCGACGTATTCGCCGGCATCGTAGTGCGGCCGCCGCTCGCAGAAGTCATGGATG